>NZ_JAJNIU010000023.1:0-36359 GCF_022386355.1 Mammaliicoccus sp. L-M44
TCTTCATTCGTACTTTACAATTTAAATTATGTTTTTGCATAATCCTTTGTACTTTTTTGTGATTAATTGGTTTATTATTTTTTCTATTTAACAAGTCAGTTATTTTTCTATAACCATATGTAAAACGATGTTTCTTACATAGTTCTATAATTTCTCGTTCATCCTCAGATATACTGAAATCTTTGTTTTTCCATCTGTAATAATTTGATTTTGGAATATCTAAAGCTTCTAAAATGACTTTCACTGTATATTTAGATTTCAATTCATTTACTAATTCAACAACTACCTCTGGGACCACTTCCTTTCCAATTCCTTGTACTTTTTTAAAATTTCATTTTCTACTTCTTTGCGCTTTAATTCAATTTTTAGCGTCTCAACAGTACTCAATTCTTCATTTCCTTTTCCGTAGGAATATTGTTTACCTACTTGTTGATTGAATCTATGTGTTTCCCCATTTCTATACCATTTCCACCACACTTTAACTTGAGATTCATTTTTAATATTTAAAGCATCCATTATTTCTCTTGTACTATATCCTTTAAGTTTCATTTCTACTACTTTATATTTTGTTTCAACTGAATATGCCACTCTTTTCATAGAAAAAACACCTCCGTATAAATTCATTTTAATATGAATTCAACGAAAGTGTTTTTATTTTACTCCCACATCCTGGGGTTAATGCATAGTCGAGGTAACTTGCTTTTGTCTGAATTATGTTGTTTTGTATGATGATTTCTTAAATTGATATACGATGAAGCCGATGATAAATCCGACAACGGACGGTAATACCCAACCCATTCCAATCGTGAAGAATGGTAAGAATTTTTCGCCAAAATTGATAACTGCATGTGCAAAACCTGTATTTGCGATGAATTCAGGACTTGCTTTAATACCATCAACAAATGAAGCGATCATTGTAAAATATGTCGTAAATTGATAAATGATTTTTGAATGATTAAAGAATGAACTGAATAACGTTAGCAAAATAATTGTAATCGCTAAAGGATATAAAAACATTAATACTGGTGTAGAGTATTCAATAATTTTTGTTAAACCAACATTAGCAAAAATACATGAAATAATACTTACAACTGTTGCAAACATTAAATAGTTTTGCTTTGGAAATAGTTCTGTGAATGTTTCTGAAAAGGCTGTGATTAGGCCAATAGCAGTTTTTAAGCAAGCTACGATAATGATGAGTGATAGTAATATGATGCCGTAATCACCTAAATAATATCGTGCGATTTGAGCTAAAGCTATGCCACCATTTTCACTCGCTTTAAAATGACCTAAACTCATCGTACCCATAAATGCTAATAAACTATAAATAATACCCATTAAAATAATACTAATCGTACCAGATTTGAATGTTTCTTTCGCAATATGATTTGGGTTTGTAATACCTAACTTTTTAATAGTTGATACGATAATAATACCGAATGCAAGTGCAGCTAAAGCATCTAGCGTATTATAACCATCAATGAAACCTTTTAATAACGCGCTGTTTTCATAATCAGGACTAATATTAGCATTTGATACTTGTCCAATTGGATTAATAAACGCTAATAAAATCAATAAGCCTAAAAGGACTAAAAATACAGGATTTAAAAATTTACCGATATATTCTAGAATTTTTGAAGGTTTTTTTGAGAAAAACCAAGCAACTAAGAAGAATAAAATACTAAATATCGATAAATATAATGTGACAGATGAATCTGAAATAAACGGTGTAAATGCAATTTCAAACGATGTCGTTGCAAGCCTAGGTAAAGCATAAAAGGGACCAATTACAAGATAAAGTAAAATCGTGAATATATAAGCATATTTGCGATTTACACGTGTCGTTACTTCAAAAATACCATTCGTCTTAGAAATACCAATTGCGATAATTCCTAAGAATGGTAAACCAATCGCAGTAATTAAGAAACCAATATTGGCCGTTAAAACATTTGATCCTGCCAGTTGACCTAAATGAATAGGGAAGATTAAATTTCCCGCTCCAAAAAACAAGCCAAAAAGTAATGATCCGATATATATATTTTCTTTAAAAGTAAGTTTATTTTTCATGATGATAAATTTCTCCTATTTTTTTAATCAACTTCACTATCTTAATGTGTTTTGTAAGAAGATGTCAAATTGATATTGAGGATATACAAAGAAAGAGCCTAGGACAAGGATGAATACTGTTCTAGGCTCTTTTATGTTTACTTTTGTGGCGCTAACGATCAAGAAACGAAAACAAGATCGTTAGAAATTCTAACGTCCAAGAAAGCGAAACAAGATCGTTAGCGCACCGAATCGCATATCTAAGCTCACCAAATTTCTAGTTATTTCTCATCTCATAAAGTAATCCTTGTGCTGCTTCTAGGTTTGGTTTATCCATATTTTTAAGTGCTTCTGTTATTAGTTGGATTTCATTACCTTTTGCACCGATTTTAATTGCTAATGATTTATAGTGTAGGTTCATATGACCATGTTGTATACCTTCTGATACGAGTGCACGACATGCTGAAAAGTTCTGTGCAAGTCCGACTGATGCTACAATATGCGCTAATTCTTGTGCTGTTTTAACGCCTAGTAAGTCTAATGTAACTTTAGATATTGGTAAGAGATCTATGCTTCCGCCAATAATGCCAAGTGTTAATGGTAATTCTATTGTACCTACTAAAAATTCGTTATTTCTATCATATTTCCAAGTTGTTAAACTTCTATATTGTCCGTCTTTACTTGCATAAGCATGCGCACCTGCTTCAACGCTTCTCGTATCATTACCTGAAGCTAATACAACAGAGCTAATACCATTCATAACACCTTTATTATGAGTCACTGCTCTGTATGGGTCGATGTGCGCTAATACAGATGCTCTCTCCATACGGTGTGCGACTTCTGCACCGCTTACTTCACCTTTTTCTAAGTCTGAAACGGCAATTTTACCTTCGATGCGAATCACAGATGTTGTTGAATAGTTTGAAAGGATACTCATTAATACGTTTGTATCACTTAATTGAGTTTCTAAATAGTGTGCAATACCTTCAAGAATAGTATTGATAATATTAGCACCCATTGCATCACGTGTATCGATATGAACTTTTAAAGAAAGCATGCCTTCTTCAGGGAATTCATCCGTTTCGATTTTGCGGTAACCTCCACCTCTTTTAAGGATAGAAGGGTAGACTTGATCGGTTACTTGGTGTATATCTGATTCTAAATTTAGTATATCCTTAGATAGTTGAGCAGTATCTGTAACATTATCAAATACGATTTGACCTAATTTAATATTGTCACTTTGAACAACTTTAAGACCACCAGATTTGTTGAAAAGTTTAGAACCGAAACTTGCTGCTGCGACTACTGAAGGCTCTTCGACCATCATAGGTACAGCGTATGCTTTATCTTCTACTATAATTTCAGGTAAGACACCTACTGGTAGCGTACCTTGACCAATGACATTTTCGATTAAATTCTCTAAAAGTTCTTTATCTATTTCTGAATTGTTAAGTAATATTTGCTCAGATTCTTCTTTAATCCAACCATGATCTTTTAATTGTTTGATTTTCTCAAGTCGTGATAAGTGTCTGAAATCTTTCGTTAAAGGTTTCATTAAAGTCCTACTCCTTTTTCTATCATTAATGCTATACCTAAGCCACCACCGATACATGCAGTTGCAATACCCGTTTGCTTATCTTCTTGTTTTAAGGCATGTGCAAGTGTTGTAACTAATCTTGAGCCAGTTGAGCCTAGTGGGTGACCTAAAGCAATCGCGCCACCATAAATGTTAAATTTCTCATCTGGAATGTTAAGGTTCTTTTTAACAGGAATGCTTTGTGCTGAGAATGCTTCTGTCATCTCAACTAAATCGATATCTTGAATTGTTTTTCCAGTCTTGTTTAATAGTGACTCTACAGCATAGAATGGTGCATAACCCATATATAATGGATCACAGCCGATTTCAGCGTGTTGTCCGACAGTTGCTAAGATTGTGTAGCCATGTTCTTTCGCGTATGATTCACTCATTAAAATTAAAGCAGAACCACCGTCGCTTAAAGCTGAAGCGTTACCCGCAGTAACTGTACCGTCTTCTTTGAAAATTGTCTTTAATGTTGCAAGATCTTCTATTGTACTTTCAGGTCTGATTAATTCATCTGAAGTTATTGTTTCACCATTAACATCTTCTAATGGAACAATTTCTTCATTGAATTTACCAGCTTTTGTTGCTTTATCAGATTTTAAATGTGAATTTAATGCAAACGTATCTTGTTCTTCACGGGTAACTTCATATTTAGTTGCAATTGCTTCTGCAGTTAAGCCCATCGCCATATTATGAAAGACGTCTGTTAAACCATCATGCATGAAACTTTTAACAGGTGCGTCGCCTTTTTTAAGCACAAGGTCTGGTGTGTTTGTCATGCTTTCGATGCCGCCTACAGCAACAACATTTGCTTCTCCAAGTTGAATAAGTTGTTTCCCTAAAATGATAGATTTAAGTCCTGATCCACAAACTTCGTTTACTGTCATACCAGGTGTTTCATATGGTAAACCAGCATTTACAGCAATTTGTCGAGCAGCATTTTGTCCCGTACCTGCTTGAACAACGTTACCGAAAATTACATTTTCTATATCTTTAGGATCTAGTTGGATTTTATTGATTGCAGATTTTAAAGCAGCAGTCCCTAATTCTACTGCAGAGTAGTTACTCAATTTTCCTCTGAATTTTCCTACAGGTGTTCTTTGAGCACTTACGATTACAACTTTATTCATATTTTATGTTCTCCTTAAAAATTTATTTATTAATAATTGTCAATATTTAATGTAGTTTGATATCATTCAATATATAAAATAACATATTGAGAGGAAATTATTATGGCAATAGGTATTGATAAATTAGATTTTTACATCCCAAGTTTTTATGTAAGTATGGAAGATTTGGCAAATGCTCGTGGAGTAGATCCAAATAAATTTAAAATTGGTATCGGTCAAAATAAAATGGCCGTTAATCCAGTAAGCCAAGATATTATATCAATGGGTATTAACGCTGCTCAAGATATATTATCTGAACAAGATAAAAAAGATATCGACATGGTGATCGTAGCGACTGAATCAGGCGTTGATCACTCTAAAGCAGCATCAATAGAGATTCATAACCAATTAAATATTCAACCATTTGCACGTTGTATTGAAATGAAAGAAGCATGTTACTCAGCTACAGCAGCTATCCAACTTGCTAAAGACTTCTTATCAAACAATCCGAGTAAAAAAGTACTTGTAATCGCATCTGATATCGCACGTTACGGATTAAATTCAGGTGGAGAACCTACACAAGGTGCAGGAGCAGTCGCTTTACTATTGAGTCATAATCCTAGAATTTTAGAATTAAATGACGATAGCGTTGCATATACAAATAATGTATATGATTTCTGGAGACCAACATCTGAAAAATATCCTGTCGTAGATGGTGCTTTATCTAAAGATGCATACATTGAATCATTCAACACAGTTTGGAATGAATACGCTAAACGTACAGGTCATAAAGTAAATGATTTTGAATCATTCTGTTTCCACGTTCCATTTACTAAAATGGGCGAAAAAGCCTTCAAGACTATTTTAAACGAAAACGTAGAAGATTCAATTAAAAACAGATTAATGGATGCATATCAAGATTCTGTACTATGGAATAGAGACGTAGGAAATATTTATACAGGTTCATTGTATTTAAGTTTAATTTCTTTATTACAAAACCATACATTCCAAGCAGGACAAGAAGTATGTCTATTTAGTTATGGTTCAGGTGCAGTAGCTGAAATATTTAGTGGTTCAATCGTAGAAGATTATGATAAAGCGCTAGATAAAGAAAAACACTTAGACATGCTTGCATCAAGAGAACAATTATCTGTAGAAGAATACGAAACTTTCTTTAATAGATTTGATAACCAAGAATTTGACTTCGAACGCGAACTCAGACAAGACCCATATTCAAAAGTATACTTACACAGTATCGCAGATCACATTAGAACATATAAAACAGAAGAATAATAAATGAAGCCTAGGACATCTCAAGACGTCCTAGGCTTTCAAATTTTTAGGTGTATTTTTTGAGTATGAGTTGTAATACTGAAAAGATGTGAGTTAAAGGTGTGATAAACTCACGAGATCGTAAAAGATATGAGTTAAAGATGCAGTAAACTCACGAGATAGCGAAAATTGAACTTCATAAGTAACAAAGCCTAGGAGGTTGTCCTAGGCTTTTGCTTTTTGTATTAAACTTTTTCAATATATTGATCTTCGTGCTCGACATCTTTACCTACTGGTTCCCATTTAATATAAGTAGTAATGATTAGCCCAACTATAGGCACTAATGCTAATAGCAGCATTGTCTTATTTAATCCTAAGTTAGCTAATATAATTGGAAAAATAAATGTACCAAACATACTACCGAATCTACTCACGGATTCAACAAAGCCTGTTCCTTTACCTCGTAGAATTGTAGGGTATGATAGGGCGGCAATTGCTTTACCTTGAGTTCCTGGTCCACCTGAATGTCCAAATAGGAAAAATGCCACCATTAACGCAATCAACCAAGTATAGGAATGTCCATAAAATAAACCTATAATAATCATGGCTGTCCCTACAATGCTAAACCCAGCAATTGTTAATTTACGTGCGCCGTATTTTGTTGTGAGTAATGCACCAGTTAAACCACCAATGATACCCGCGATATTAATGAGTGCAGTACCTGATAAGGATTCGATTTTGTTTTCTCCGATTATATAAATTGCGATTAAAGGAATATATAGACCGATTGCATAGTACTGCATACCTTGTAATGTTGCAATGGAAGTCGCTAATATTGTTCTTTTACGATAGCGTTTATTAAACAATGTACGTAAAGGATTTTTAACTTCTGTTTTACTAAATGATTCATATTCACCTTTATTAGGTTCGATATTCACATTGATGTTGTAGTTCTTTTCGAGTTCTTTACTCGCTTCTGTTAAGGTTTTATTTTTCATTGACCATGATGGGCTTTCGCTTAAATAAAATAATCTTAAAACGAGTATAATCGTTGCGAACACTGCGCCGAGTGCTACGGAATAACGCCATAACCAAGCACCTGTACCAAGAGAATATAACAAAATAACGATAAGAGCCGAAGATACAACGGCGATATACCAAACGACTTGCCAATAGTTGACGTTACAGCCTTTATCTTTTTTATTACTGATTTCTGCTATAAAAGTAAAAGCAACTGGGCTATCCATACCAATTGCAAATCCCATCAATAATCTGAAACATAATAAAATAGCTGGTGCAGGTGATAACGCGGCACCAATCGCCCCGATAATTAAAGAAATCAATGAGACAGATAGAATTAATTTACGACCTAATTTATCGGCGTAAAATCCACCAATTGCAGCACCAAATAATGCACCGAATGGCATTGCTGTCATAATGAATGATAAGTAAGTCGGAGAAAGTTTGAATTCTTGAGTAAGTTGATCAGTTGCTGTACCTAAAATTGTTAAATCATAAGCATCTAAAAATATTGTGCCTAATACGATAATTAATAATAGTGACGTACGCTTTGTCGTCTTACGTTCGTTCACATAATCGATAATATCCTGTTTAGTATGTATTGTAATTGTTTCACTAGCCATAACCATACCCTCCTTAAAAAATCTACACACATTTTGTTGGCAATAAACAGACCAATAATGTGATAATACAGGTATGCTGATTCTACGGATGTTTGTTGTAAATATATACCCTAAGAATCAAAAAATTAACAATTTAAAAATAAAAAGCGCAAGGAGAGGTAATATGCTAACAATATATGGACATAGAGGATTACCAAGTAAAGCTCCAGAAAATACAATAGCATCTTTTAAAGCAGCTTCAGAAATAGAAGGTGTAAAATGGCTAGAGTTAGATGTTGCCATTACAAAAGATAAACAATTAATCATCATTCATGATGACTATTTAGACCGTACAACAAGTATGTCTGGGGAAATAACAGCATTAAACTATGAAGAATTAAAAGAAGCATCAGCAGGATCATGGTATGGTGAGAAATTTAAAGATGAACGCTTACCAACATTCGATGATGTGATAGAAATAGCAAATGAATATAACATGAACCTAAATGTAGAATTGAAAGGCGTCACTGGCGCGAATGGACTCGTTCTATCTAAAAGTATGGTAAAGCAAGTTAAAGAAAAATTAGCAAACTTAAATCAAAATCAAGAAGTACTCATATCAAGCTTTAACGTCGTACTCGTTAAACTAGCAGAAGAAATCATGCCAGAATATAAAAGAGCTGTCATCTTCCATACGACATCATTCAAAGAAGACTGGAGAACATTGTTAGACTATTGCAATGCGAAGATAGTGAATACAGAAGATGCCAAACTCACAAAAGCAAAAGTAAGAATGGTCAAAGAAGCGGGTTATGAATTAAACGTTTGGACCGTAAACAAACTAGCACGCGCAAACCAATTAGCAAACTGGGGCGTTGATGGCATATTCACAGACAGCGTAGATAAAATGGTGCATTTGTCTGAGTAGGAGAGACTATTAATAATATAATTTGTTAAACACTAGGTTGTTCAAATAGAATAACCTAGTGTTTTTTTGTTTGTAATATGTAAAAAACCATATTGATAATTTATTCCAAATGATAAAATAATTTCAAGAGCAGTAAATGAAAAACAATAATCGGGAGAAAAATTATGAAGAAATTTTTTGTTATAGTTTGCTTATTATTGATTGTTTCTGGGTGTGGAAAATTAAACAATCATCAAGAAACGATAACTGTTTATTCTCCGTATCCTAGAGAATTAATACGTTCTTTATTAAATGACTTTGAGCAAACTGAAAATGTTAAAGTTGAACTTAAGCAGGGTTCTACACAAGTATTATTAAGGGAAATTCATCAAGCAGATGAAGATGAACTAGGGGATATTGTGGTTGGTGGTGTTTTGTCAGAAATGATTGAACATCCAGATGATTTTGAAGCATACGAATCAAAAAATCAGAAGTATATGAAATATGCTAAACAAAAAGTTCCGTATGTTTCGGATTTCATATTAATGCCAACTACAATTGTTGTGAACAAAGACTTAATAGGAAATATTAAAGTTAAAGGTTATAAAGACTTATGTGCTGATGAATTGAAAGGTAAAGTGGTTTATTCTAATCCATTAGAAACAACGACGGGATACCAACATATGAAAGCTATTGAAAGTATTAATCACAATGTTGATGACGTAAAAGATTTTATGGTTTCTGCAAATAAAGTTGATAAATCTTCTAAAGTTATACAAGAAGTTGCGAAAGGTAAATATTATGCTGGTTTAAGTTATGAATCGGATGCTAAAGCTTATATTAATAAAGGTTATCCTTTGAAAATGATTTATCCAAGTGAAGGTACAATGTTGAATCATGACGGCATCGCACTTGTAAAAAAAGAAAATATTAATCCGAAAAGTAAAAAACTGATTAATTATTTAACAAGTAAAAAGGTTCAACAAAAAATAGCAGATGAGTATAAAATTCAGTCCGGTAGAAAAGATGTTTTTAATCAAAATAAGCAAGTTGCAGCAAAGTTTAGGGAAATACCTGTAATTAAGGATGAAGATATTAGTCATCTAACTAGAAAGCAATTTTTGGAGTTGATTCAATGATACCAACTAAACCTTATCAACGTATGATTAGAAAATCTTTATTTATCACTACAATACTACCGGCATTTTTAATTATATTAATAGGATTTGCAACATTTTTAGGCGTATACAGAATGATTGAAATAAATAGTTTGAAGCATAATATAGTTGAAAGTAAAGATATTATTACGTCGTTAAATCAGAAAGTTACAAAAGCCATTAATAATGATAAACACAAATTTGAATCTTTAGATCCTAAGAATGATGATGATAAAACAGAAATACGTCGTCTCATTAACGATTCGATTCACATAAAAGATGCTTCTATGATTTATATATTAGAAAATCATGATATAAAAATGACGAATAATTATGAAGATAAAAATTTATCGAATTTACTTCGCATAAAGAGTCAAAATATAAAGTTTAACAATGGTTATTATAAACTTTCGATATATATAGAAGAACAACCTTATTTGAATCAATTACACTATAAAAATAATCAACATTTATTATTAGTAGATAGTTATGATAATGTCTTGTATTCAAATTATGAAAAGATCCCTTCAAACTATAAAGTTACATTACCTAAATTTGGCTATGTTTATAAAAGTGAATATATACCTGAGTTAAATGCACATATTGTTTTATTAAAAGATATACATGAAATATTGAATGACGGTTTTAAATTACTATCAATTATGTTGTTAACATTCGTCATTTTAACTATATTTGGTTACATTTCTTCTAGTAAAATTTCTCAAGTTCAAACGCGAGATATAGAATCAATTATTAAGCGAATTAAATACGCAAAAGAAAGAAAACTAGGTACATATGAACCTTTATCCCGTACAAGTGAACTAGAAGAAATTAATAAGTATGTTTATGATTTGTTTGAATCCAATGAAGCATTAATTCATTCAATTGAAGATACAGAAAAATCATTGAGAGAAATTCAACTTAAAGAAATAGAAAGACAATTTCACCCGCATTTTTTATTCAATACAATGCAAACGATACAATATCTTGTAAGTACTTCTCCGAACAAGGCGGAAGAAATTTTGCAACAACTTTCAGAAATGCTGAGATATTCATTAAGAGTTAAGTCTGATAATGTACTCTTTAAAGATGAACTCCTATATATAAAGAAATATATCTCTATTCAAAATGTAAGATTTGACGACAAAATAAAATTATTAATCGATGTACCTTCTGATATTAAAGAAATGAAAATCGATAAAATGTGTATATTTCCATTTATAGAAAATGCGATCAAACATAATGAACGTGAACATGATTTGACAATCAATATTCGAATAAGAGAAAACGCGCATCATCTTCTTATTATTGTTAAAGATGATGGGGATGGCATGTCAAAAGAACAACTAAGATTAACGAGAGAAAATTTAAATCTTTCTGTTTATGAAACAACACATTTAGGATTAAACCATTTGAATCATAAATTAATATTGAAGTATGGTTTAAAATCAAAAATAAAAATTTATTCAATTGAAAATAAAGGCACAATGATTGCTCTAAGAATTCCTAAAGGTAGGTGAGTATTATGCATACAGTTATTATTTGTGATGATGAAAGAATTATAAGAGAAGGTTTGAAGTCTTCTATACAATGGTCTGATTATAATTTCAATGAAGTATTGTTAGCAAAAGACGGAGAAGAAGCACTGGAATTAATTCATCTCAATCATCCACTACTCGTAATTATTGATATTAGAATGCCTAAGGTGAATGGCATACAATTACTAGAGAACATTAAAGACATTTCTTGTGAGAAAATTATTTTATCTAGTTATGACGATTACGAATATATGAAAGCAGGCATTCAACATAAAGTAACAGATTATTTGCTAAAACCTATTAACCAACAAGAATTAAAACAAATACTCAATAAGATTTTTGAACAGTATGATGATCAAGAAGAAAAAGTAGATATAGAAGTGTTCAAACCTTTAAAAGAGGTTGATTATGATGACTATTATGTAAATAAAATCATTCAATATATCCGTAAACACTATCACGATAAACAATCAGTGAAAGAAATGCTTAGTCAATTTGACGCAAGTGAAAGCTATCTTATGAGGATTTTTAAACAAGAAGTAGGTATTACAATATTAGATTATTTAAATAGATATAGAGTATTCAAATCCCTTCATCTACTAGAACACCATTATAAACATTATGAAGTAGCTGATATGGTAGGCTTTTCAGAATATAAAGTGTTCAGTTATCAATTCAAAAAATATTTAGAAGTATCACCAAGTGATTATATGAAAAAATAAAAAGGAATGGGTTAAAATCCATTCCTTTTTTTATATTAAATGTTTAATGAGCGTATTTTCTTTTCTTCATAGTATGCAACGATACATAATAAAATGATGCCTATGAATAAGGCGAAGTAGAAGACGATAAATACGTCTGTCCAACCGCTAAGTGTGTAACCAAATACATTTAATCCTTTTGATTTAGGGTCTGCAATAGCAGCAAGTCCTACTTTGGCCATTGAATCACCGAATAAATAAGCGAATGATCCTGTCATACCATTAGCAACACTGATTGCTCGTTTTGGTACAAATCCTGTTAATGAAACACCAATCAATAGTTGAGGACCAAATATTAATGCACCTAATGCAAATAAAGCGATATTAACCATAGCAACACTTGTAGCATTTGTATAAAGTATAACTACAAATGTAATGATGAACATACAACCAACTGCTACGACAGCACGACGTCCTTTGAGTAAATCGGAAACATATCCCCATAATAAACTCGCAACAAGTGCACCTATCTCAAAGTAGAATATGGTATTGATAGCATCAGATTGACCGAATCCTAAATGCTCAGATACGTATAAAGGTGCCCAGTTATCTATACCTATACGTACTATATAAACAAATACGTTTGAAATACATAAAATCCAAATAACCGGATTTTTTAATATGTAAGTTTTGAAAATTTCCCATTTTGACATATGAACTGAATCAATATTTTCTTGCTCAATTGGTTCTTCCCATATTTCTTCAGCACGATTCCAACCTAATTCTTCAGGATCATCTTTACCAATGAATAAACCAGCAATACCTATAATTAAAGCAATGACTGAAGGGAAGATAAACATACCAACAACACTACCGTTAAAGAATGTATGTGCGCCCCACAATGCAAGTCCGCCTGCTATTGCACCACCGATATTATGTGAAGTATTCCAAAATCCAAGGTAACGTCCTCTTTTCGAACGTGGTGCCCATCTTGAGATTGTCGAATAACTGGCTGGGCCACCAACTGATTGGAACACACCGTTTAATCCCCATAAAACAATGAATAGTCCTAAAATAGAACCAAAGTAACTAAGCGTGAAGCCCATTATTAAAACAGCAAGAGCTGCTAAAACAAGTAAGAATGAAATAACTTTCTTAGTGTTCTTACCATCTATAAAATAGCCGAGTAATGATTTACCAAGACCATATGTAATACTAAACGCTAACCCGATATATCCTAATTCTAAAGTAGTCAGACCGACTTCTTCTTTTAGTAATGGCTGAGCAGCTTTAAAGTTATTTCTAATTAAATACATCGCCATATATGTAAAGAATACTACAAAGAAAGCTTTTAAAAAGTGTCGAAGCCATAACTTTCTTTGAGTTGAAAGTGGAATTCCTTTGTTAGGAATTTTGTTAATTTCAAAAAATTGCATGTAATCACCCCGTGTAGTTTTGTATATAAAAATCTTAGCAATTTTTGTAAGCGCTTTATATACGAATAAATGTCATTTTATCCAAAAAAGTGAAGTGATTTTCCAAAACAAAAACAGAGGTAAGTCTTCCGTATTAGTGACGGTAGACTTACCTCTGTTTATATATCCTACATCATTGCTACTTTTAATAAATCTAGCACGCCGCTTGATGAACCTGGGAATGCAAAGATGAGTTGGTTGAGGTCTTTGGCTGTTAGTTTTTGGTTAACGATAAATGTTAGTAGATTGATTAAGTTTGCTGCGTCGTCTGCGTAGATTTCTGCGCCAACGAGTTGTTTGTCTGCGTTTAATATAATTGTCATTTCCGCTTCTGTTTCATTTTTATATTCAAATACCATTTGTTTACCAAATGGTATGTCTTTTATTGTATATGCTTCGCTTTGCTCTGCATCTTTAACTGTAACACCTATTTGTGAAAGTCTTGGTAATGAGTATAATACTGATGGTATCACTGGATATTGAATTGGGTTTGGATTGATACCTAATATATGAGTCGCGATGTAGTTAGATTCAAATGTTGCTGTTGGTGTTAATTTAGGGATTGTTTTATCTAATACATCTCCGCTTGCATATATGTTGTGTATGTTTGTTCTTAAATAATCATCAACTTGAATACCTTTTTCACTATATTCGATGCCTAATTCGTCTAGTCCTATATTTTGTACATTTGGTTTACGTCCAGTAGCATCTAGAACATAGTCAGTATCAACGCTAAGTCCTGTTTCTGTTGTTACGTGATAACTGTTACCAGTTTGTTGTACTGATTGAACATTTTCATTGAAATGGAATTGTACGCCTTCAGATTCAAGTTTATGAATTAATTTCGCGATGTGTTTTTCATTAAATCCATCTAATGGTTTATCTGTATGGTGGATGACATGAACTTCAGCACCTGATTTAATTGCGATTGAAGCGAATTCGATACTAATAATACCAGCACCAATAAATGTGATGCTATTTGGCATTTTATCTAAAGATAAGAAGTCACGACTATCATGTGTTAATGCGCTACCTTCTATATCTAATTTATTACTATGTTGTCCTGTTGCAATGACGATGTTTTCAGCTTGAATAGGCGTACCTTCAACATCAACTGTATGAGCATCTACTAATTTACCGGCACCCATTATAACTTCGATACCTTGTTGTTCAAACATAGATTTAAGCGTATTGGAAAGGGGATTTATGACAGCTTTCTTATATTGCATCAAGTTCTCCCAGTTTACATGTAATTGGTCAGATTCAATAATTTGAGGATAGTGACTAGCTTCTTCTAATACTTCATAAGGTCCTTCAAGTAAGATTTTGGCATTACAACCGTAATTTGTACATGTACCAGCTATCGTGTCTTTTTCTATAATGGCTACAGATTTGCCTGCATGTTTTAACGTTAACGCAGCGTGCCATGCAGCATGACCACTTCCTATAAATACAACATCAAATTTTTTCATAGTTTATCACCCTTTATATGTTATTTATTTAATTGCTTTCTTAAAGTTGTTTCTAATTGATCCATAATGTCTTTCGTTTGTTTGTATAATTCTAAATTCATATCTTCTGATACACATTTAGAGATAGCATCGTAAATAGGTTGCTTTTGATCTTTCCCTTTTTGAGTTAACGAAACAATTAATTGTCTTTTGTCTTGGTCTGATTTTTGTCGAGTGACCCATCCTGATTGTTCTAATCTTTTAAGTAGTGGGGTAAGCGTGTTGCTTGAAAGGTCCAATTTATGACCAATTGAATGTAATGTTTGAGGATTTTCCTCCCATAATGAAAGTAAGACTAAATATTGTGAGTAAGTTAAACCAAATGACTTAAGCTCTTTTTCATAAAATTGGGCAAATAATCGACTTACATTATATGCTGAGAAACAAACTTGATTGGCTAGTTTCATATTGTAATCCATAAAATACTCCTTTCTATCGTGTGCGATTGATTATATATTAAATTATCGTGCGCGATTAATCAAATGTGGTGCTCACAAATTGAAAAAAGGTACTAGAATTGATAACTTGTAATTAATACAAAGTAAAGATTGTCCTTTTACAGAAATTGTAATAATATAAATTTAAAGATGAACATGTAGTCGTGGAGGGATGGTTGTGAGTGAAAATCATGACAAAGATATTAACGAGGAAATAGAGAAAGAATTGCTAGAATATCTAGAGAATAAAGACGAAATTGAAGCAGCAAAGCCTAAAAAGAAAAAATATATGAGCATGGTATTTCTATGCAGTTTAATCATTGCGTTGCTATATATTTCTAGAATTGTTATGAATATTTTTTAAAGACATAAAAACAGAGCAGCATCCAATCGCGGATGCTGCTCTGTTTGTTTATTTATCAATACGATACGTTTTCTTACCGTTATCATATAAATCGTCATACACTTTTCCAGATATTTTGGCATTGTAACTTGCCATGCCTTTATCTTGTACATCTTTCACATTAATAGCCATCATCATATTTGGATTATTTTTATCATATGAAATGAACCAACCTATTTGTTGTCCTGTCTCACCTTGTTTCATCTTGAGTTCAGCTGTACCTGATTTACCAACTAAGTTGGCATATGATCTATAAATATCTTCTCTATGTGTTTTGTTAACGACTTGTTGCATACCGTCTGTTAACAACTTAATATTTTCCTGGGAAATGATGTTCTTCTTCCAGACTTTATTTTTCGTATCTTTCAGTACATGTGGTGCATTCACATTACCTTTGTTCTCTAATGCGCTGTATATTGAAAGAATTTGAACAGGATTGATTAATATTTCACCTTGGCCATAACCTGAGTCAGCTAACAATATTTCATTATCTAAGTTCTTATTTGAAATTTGTGCATTGTAGAATGGATAATCACTCGGGATATCTTCACCAACACCAAGGCGTTTCATTCCTTCTTCGAATTTTTTGCTGCCTAATTCAAGTGCAACTCTCGCAAAGAAGATATTATCTGATGATTCAATAGCTTGTTTTAAGTCAATATCGCCATTCACGACCTCATATCTTGTAACGTTGTAGTCACCCCAAGATTTATCTTTTTGCCAACCTTTTCCATTAATTTTATAACTTGTTTTGCCGTCTAATGTCTTATTTTTTAAGCCAATCATGGCTGTTAATATTTTTTGAGTCGAACCCGGTGATGTCGTAATTTGGAACTTATTAAGGAGTGGCTCTTTATCATCTTCAGTTAATTTCTTATAATCTTCATCGTTCATTCCATTCATAAATGGATAAACATCATAAGATGGCGTGCTGACAAGTGCTAAGAGTTCACCAGTTTGTGGATGAATAGCAGTCCCCGAACCGTAGTCATCTTTCATGTTGTTATAAATACTTTTTTGGACTCTAGCATCAATGGTTAATTTAATATCTTTACCGTCTTTTTTCTTTTTCTCGATTAATGTATCTATCACTTTATTTTGATCATCAATAATTGTGACACGGTATCCGTCTTTATTTTGAAGTTCTTTATCGTATAGTTTTTCGATACCTTTTTTACCAACGATGGCATCCTTTTTATAACCTTTAAATGCTTTTTGCTTCAATTCTTCTGAATTAATAGGGCCAACGTATCCAAGTAAGTGCGTTGTTGCTTCTTCAAACGGATACTCTCGACTTTCTGTTTCCTGTGATGTGAGATGATACTTTTCAACAAAATTCTTTAAATCTTGATTCATATCTTGAACAGTCTTGAGAGGGACGAATGTATCATCTTTAACCCAATCCTGTTCTGTTTGTTGTTTAATATACGATTCTGAAAGGTCTAACTTTTCAGCGATTGCTTTGTAATCACTTGTGGAAACATTATTAGGAACAATACCAACTTCATGTGCTGTTCCTGTAGTGGCTAACTCTACATTGTTTCGGTCTAAAATCTTACCACGTTCTGATTTCAATGGTTCAATATTGATGGATTGATTTTTCTTCATGCCTGGAATAATGACACTTTGATTCCAATCCAATTTCCAATCTTTATCTTCTTTAATAAAGTTTAATTTAACGTCACGATTAATTTCGCCGTAATTCGTTTGCAGTTCATACTTTGCTGTGACTTGCTTTTTGTTTTTCGAAACCTTTTTGATATCACGATCTTTAATGTTGATATCTTTGACGCCGAGACTGTCATAAATCTTAATAGGGCGGTCTGTCATTTCTACTTCACCATTATCGTTTTTAGATTGGTAAGTACTATTTTTAAAGACTTGCTTAACGTTTTTATCTTCAATGGCATCTATTGTTTCGTTTATTTTCTTATCTTTAGATACATAAAAGAATACACCTGAACCAACAGCGATGATTACAATCACGATGGCGATGATTAATTTTTTCATAAGAATCCTCCCAGAATTAGGACTAAGAATGAGTGTTTCAGTTATTCAAGTTGTGAATACAAATATAACATAAATAATCAATTTACCCTTATTATGAAAGTTTATTAATGGAGTAATATACACTTTAATTAAGAGTTATTTTATTGATAAAGAGAAATAATACACTCGAAAGATGGTTGCTTATATATACTTTTAAATTTGATGAGCGTATAAATATATATATGCTTTTGATGTCATCAATCGTTAACGTTTTATTCAATTTATTAAATATGATTAGGAGATTAGATATGATATTTTCTCAAGCTAAAAGATTACTAATAGGTAAACCAAAGAAAAACAAAGAGTTACAAAATGAAAAGATTAGTAATACAAAAGCGTTAGCCATACTTTCATCAGATGCATTGTCCTCTGTAGCATACGGACCAGAGCAGATTTTAATTGTGCTCTCAGTGTTAGGTGCTATAGCAGCTTGGTATACACTACCGATTACGGCATTTATTTTGATACTGTTAATCACATTAGTGCTGTCATATAGACAAGTTATTTACGCTTATCCTCATGGTGGTGGTGCTTATACCGTTTCAAAACATAACTTAGGAGAAAAATGGTCGCTACTAGCAGGTGGGTCGTTACTTGTAGACTATATATTAACAGTCGCTGTTAGTATTTCATCAGGTACTGATGCATTTGTAGCCGCATTTCCATCTTTATATGAAAAACGAATTTTAATAGCATGTATTTTAGTCGTATTGATTTTAATTTTGAACTTAAGAGGTTTAACAGAATCTGCAACGGTGTTGTCGTATCCCGTATATTTATTTATATTTGGTTTGATTATGCTGATTGTTGTTGGTGTATGGAAAGTAGCAACTGGCCAAGCTGAACCACAAACAATATCCGTTGTCGGTAGCTCAGTACCGGGTGTAACGTTCTTTCTATTACTAAAAGCATTTTCATCTGGTGCATCATCTTTAACAGGTGTTGAAGCGATATCGAACTCAGTTAAAAGTTTCAAAGATCCCGCACCCAAAAATGCTGTTAAGACTTTAATCGCAATGGGAAGTATTTTAGGGTTTATGCTTGTAGGTATGGTCTATTTAACTTATTTCTATGGCATTATGCCACAAAGAGAAACGACTGTATTATCTCAACTTGCGAAACAAGTCTTTGGAGAAAATGTGATATTCTACTTTATTCAAGGTGCAACAGTACTCATTCTGATATTAGCGGCTAATACTGGATTTACAGCATTTCCACTACTCGCAGCAAATATGGATAAAGATAAGTACATGCCACATATGTTTACAGTTCGTGGTGATAGATTAGGTTATTCGAACTCTATTATTATATTAGGTGTTTTAGCAATATTTTTAATAATAGGCTTTAACGGCAAAACTGAAAACTTTGTTCCACTATATGCAGTGGGGTGTTCATTCCGTTTACGTTAGCACAACTCGGTATGATGATAAAATGGATCAAAGAAAAACCGAAACATTGGAAAAAGAAATTAGCAATCAATACATTAGGTACTGTTATAACATTGACAATATTTATGATTTTACTCATAACAAAAATGCCACACGTGTGGCCAATCTTAATCTTTTTACCGATCGTCGTATTGATGTTTGTTCGAATTCATAAACACTATATAAATATCGCGAAAGAATTACACGTTTCAGAATCACACAAAAGCACTACAACAAAAAGTAAGAACTTAGCCATTATTCCAATAAGCGGTATCACAAATGCAGTAGATAAATCTATCGCATATGCAAAATTAACATCTGACGACATCATCGTTGTACACGTAGCAGTAGGTGAAACAAATGAGAAGAAATTACAAGCGAAATGGAAGTCATTGTACCCAGATATACGACTTGTCGTATTGCATTCAGAGTACAGAGACGTCATTAAACCTATCACGCGTTTTATAGATAAAATTAATCATAAAGCAACAGCAGAAGATTATTTAATAACTGTTATCATACCGCAATTTATTACAAATAGAAGATGGCATAATTTATTACACAATCAAACAAGCTTTATGTTAAAAGTGCATTTATTCTATAGAAAGAATATCGTCATATCAACGATACCATACAAATTAAAACATTAAACTGAAAATCGTTTGTATTTTACAACTATATATTTAAAAAAAGCAGAGGAAACAATCAAAAGATTGAATATTTCCTCTGCCTTTTTAATGCAATAAAACTGAAATTAACCGAAAGTTTGAATGCAAGTCTTGATTAAATCAATAATGCTTGTAATAACACCAGCGATATCCATTTGCAAAACCTCTTTCCTTTTAAGATACATTAAGTATAAATAAACTTAACCCATTTATGTTAAAAATTCCCTATAAAGCCAAAAATCATACATAACTGCCAATGAGTTAAAAAACAACGTACAAATATGCACAAAAATCCATCATTTAGGGAATGTGAAGAGTTTTAAACAGTTTGGAAAAAAAGAAGATTAAAGAGAAAAAGAGTTGAGAAAACATATAAATTGGACATTCTAATATTTGAATGAGCATTTACAAGTGATTTGACATTTTCTAATTTGTGTTAAAATAATTGGTATAAATGACAATATAAATAATAACAATTCAAAATAACTTATGGGGTATGCAAATATGGAAAATATTTTAAACATTAATGATAATGAAAAAAGAGTGCTAAGAGAAATATATAATCATCATAATATTTCACGTACTCAAATATCCAAAAACCTTGAAATTAATAAGGCAACTATTTCTAGTATTTTGAATAAATTAAAAATAAAATCTTTAGTTCGTGAAGTTGGAGAAGGGGATAGTACAAAAAGTGGGGGAAGAAAGCCTATTCTTCTTAAAGTAAACCATCTTTATGGCTATTTTGTTTCTTTAGATCTAACTTATAGTTCAGTTGATATTATGTATAATTATTTTGATGGAAATATAATAAAACATCAATCATATGAGTTACCAGATGATAAAGCTAGTAGTATATTAAAAGTGTTGAAAGAAAATATTGATATCAGTAATAAATATGAAACTTTAAATGGTTTATTAGGAGTATCAGTCTCTATTCATGGTGTTGTAGATAACGAACAAAATATTACTTATTTACCATTTCATGATACAGAAGATATATGTCTCTCTCAAGAAATCAAAAAATTTGCAAATGCTCCAGTTGTAATCGAGAATGAAGCAAATTTATCAGCATTATATGAACATAATTTTAATCGTAATAATGCCCACAAAAATCTTATTTCTTTAAGTATACATAAAGGGATAGGTGCTGGCCTTATCATTAATGACCAATTATATAGAGGGGAAAATGGAGAAGCAGGAGAAATAGGCAAAACACTCATGTCGAAAATGGTTGATAATATAGAAACTTTTCACAAAGTTGAGGATATATTTTCACAAGAAGCCCTTTTACAGAATATTAGCATGCAGATGAACGAGCGTATAACTTTGAAAGAGCTAATAAAGTATTATAATGACAAGAATCCAATTGTAATTGAAGAAATGAAACAATTTATTAGTAAAATTGCAGTTCTCATACATAATTTAAATATTCAATTTAACCCCAGTGCGATTTATATAAATTGTCCATTATTTAATGAAATGCCTACAATTTTGGAAGAAATTAAGAATGAGTTTAAACGATATGATCGTAATGATATTCAAATTCAGTTAACATCAAATGTGCAATTCGCTACTTTATTAGGTGGTACTTTATCAATAATGCAAAAAATATTAAAAATTGATGACTTATACTTAAATATCAGATTATAAATAATATATCCACATAAACCGTACTAGATAAGCTTCTAGTGCGTTTTTTTTATGATATTTATATAGTAAGCGTTTACATATTGCAATAAGTGTGCTATATTATCTCTAAAGTTAGTTTGTTTATTAAACTAACCAACTAAAATCTAGGAGGATTTCCATGACATACTTTAACGTTGACAATATAAAATACGAAGGTTCTAAATCAAATAATATTTATAGTTTCAAATACTATAATCCAGATGAAAAATTAGGTAATAAGACTATGGCAGAGCATTTAAGATTTAGTGTTGCATACTGGCATACTTTTACTGCTGACCTATCGGATCCATTTGGTGTTGGTGCAGCTGAACGTGATTGGGATAATCTGGATGAGATGGGGAAAGCTAAAGCTCGAGTTGAAGCAATTTTTGAGTTTATGGAAAAATTAAATATTGAATATTTCTGTTTCCATGATGTAGATATTGCGCCAGAAGGTAAGAATTTAAAAGAATCTAATGAAAATTTAGATATAATTGTAGATTTAATTCAAGAAAAAATGAAAAGTACGGGTAAAAAATTATTATGGAATACGACTAATAACTTTACACATGAACGTTTTGTACATGGTGCAGCTACTACTTCTAATGCTGAAGTATATGCATACGCGGCAGCAAAAGTGAAAAAATCATTAGAAATTGCTAAAAAGCTTGGTGCAGAAAACTTTGTATTCTGGGGCGGCCGTGAAGGTTATGAAAGTTTACTAAATACTGATATGAAATTAGAGTTAGACAATTTAGCTAATTTCTTTAAAATGGCGAAGGACTATGCTAATGAAATAGGCTACGAAGGACAATTTCTAATAGAACCTAAACCAAAAGAACCAACTTCTCATCAATATGATACTGATGTTGCTACAGGACATGCCTTTTTACAAAAATATGGTTTAGATAAAATATTTAAATTTAATATTGAAGCAAATCATGCAACATTAGCTGGCCATACATTTCAACATGAATTAAGATATGCGCGTGATAATCAATTATTAGGTTCAGTTGATGCAAACCAAGGGCATCCGTTATTAGGATGGGATACGGATGAATTTCCAACTGACGTTTACGATACGACTTTAGCGATGTATGAAATATTGAAAAATGGTGGATTAAACCCTGGTGGATTAAACTTTGACGCTAAACCAAGAAGAACATCATTTAAACAAGAAGATTTAATCCTTACGCATATTGCGGGTATGGATACATTTGCATTAGGTCTTAGAGTTGCTCACAAAATGATTGAAGATAATTTCTTTGAAAATATTATAAATGATAAGTATCAATCATTTAATGAGGGAATCGGTAAACAAATAGTTGAAGGTAAAACTTCATTTAAAGAATTAGAAGAATATGCTTTAAACATTGATAAAATCGAAAATGAATCAGATCATCTAGAAGTGATTAAGACTCAAATTAATCAATATATTTTAAATATTAACAATGGAGATTGATAATTATGGAATATGTAATTGGCATCGATATCGGTACGAGTGGATTGAAGTCAGTTCTTGTCAATAAAGAAGGATTAGTTGCTGATTCATATAGTGTTAACTATGAAACAAATCATCCTAAGTCAGGTTATAGCGAGATGGACCCTAATATTTGGTATGAAGCGACAATTGAAAGTTTAAAATATTTATTAAATAAGTATGGAGAACAATCGATTTCAGGTATCAGTTTTTCAGGTCAGATGCACGGTTTAGTAGTAGTTGATGAAAAAGGAGAAAGTATAAGACCAGCAATTCTATGGAATGATACGCGTACTTCACAAGAAGTAGAAAACATTAAAAATGCTGTAGGATTAAAGCAATTACTTAATTACACTCAAAATACAGTACTTGAAGGATTCACACTACCAAAGTTAATCTGGTTGAAAAATCATGAACCTGAAAACTACAATAAAATTTTTAAATTTATGTTACCAAAAGACTATGTTGTCTATAAATTGACTGGAAATATATATACTGAACCATCAGATGCTTCTGGGACTATATTGTATAACATAAAATCGGAAGAATGGTCTGAAGAATTACTCAACACTTTACGAATCAATCCAAATATTTGTCCAAAAGTGATTGGATCACATGAAAAAAGTGGTGTATTAGTCGATAAACTGAAAGATCAGTTGAATATTAGTGTGGATATTAATGTCTATCAAGGTGGAGCTGATAATGCTTGTGGTGCGCTTGGTTCAGGTATTACAGATGAATCAAAACAGCTTGTAAGTATTGGAACTTCAGGTGTGGCCTTATCTATAGAGAATGATACGAATTATCAAAATGATGGTAGCATGCATTATTTTGCTCATTGTGTTCCTAATCAAAAATATATAATGGGTGTCACGCTATCAGCTGGATACAGTTTGTCATGGCTTAAAAATTTAATAAGTAAGTCGGATGATTTTAGTGTATTTCTAGAAGATTTTTCCCAGTCTAAAATTGGTGCAAATGGATTATTATATACACCATATTTATTGGGAGAACGTACGCCATATAATGATGCAGTTGTAAGAGGTAGCTTTATAGGATTAGACGCTAATACAACTCAATTAGATATGAAGCGGTCTGTTATTGAAGGAATAACTTATTCTATTAATGAAAGTATAGAGATTATGAAAAATAATAACATCGCTATTCAAGAAATTGTATCAATTGGTGGTGGTGCTAAAAATAAAGAATGGTTACAAATTCAAGCAGATGTCTTCGGCGTAACGATTGTTACACGTACTGAAGAGCAAGGACCAGCTTATGGTGCCGCTATGTTAGCAGCTATGGGAGAAAAATGGTTTAAATCATTTAAAGATCTAAATGATGCTTGGATTGAGTATAAAGAAAAAATAGTACCAATTACTGAACATATAAATTCTTATCAAACGTTATTTAACATTTATAAAAATGTATACACTGCCACTCAGCCAATAACAAAAGATTTAACTCAATTTAAATAGCATATCAGGGAGATGGGATAATGAGTAGTTATGATAATAAGAAGTTTATCTTTAAGATTGCTTTAATAGCAACGCTTGGTGGATTATTATTTGGTTATGACACAGCAGTAATTTCTGGTGCAGAACAATCATTACAAAAATACATTACAGCAGATTATGGGAGTTTCATTCATGGTATAACAGTTTCTAGTGCCTTAATCGGCTGTATTATAGGAGGATTACTTTCTTCTAATGTTTCGAAAAACTTTGGAAGAAAGAAATCTTTACAAATAGCTGCAATTTTATTTATAGTTTCTGCAATTTTATCTGGTTATCCGGAGTTTCTATTCTTTAATCGTGGTGAGGCTTCTCTTGGATTACTTGTTATGTTTAATTTATATCGTATTATAGGTGGAATAGGTGTTGGATTAGCATCAGCAATATCACCAATGTATATTAGTGAAATATCACCTTCATCAATTCGAGGTAGGCTAGTATCTTGGAATCAGTTTGCAATTATATTCGGTATGTTAGTTGTATATTTTGTAAATTACGGTATTACATTTGGTAGAACACAAAATTGGATTGATATTATTGGTTGGAGATATATGTTTATTACCGAAGCAATTCCAGCTATAGTATTTTTCATTTTATTATTTTTAGTACCAGAAACACCAAGGTATTTAATTTTAGCTAATAAAGATAAAGAAGCATTTTCAGTTTTAAGCAAAATATATACATCCAAACAGCATGCTAAAAATGTACTGAATGATATATTAGCTACAAAAAGTAAAAATAATGAATTGAAAGCACCATTATTTAGTTTCGGTAAAACTGTTATTTTTACAGGGATTTTACTCTCTATTTTCCAACAGTTTATTGGAATTAATGTAGCACTATACTATGCACCTAGAATATTTGAAAATTTAGGTGTTGGTAGTGATGCATCAATGATGCAAACAGTTGTTATGGGATTAGTTAATGTAATATTTACTTTAGTAGCAATAAAATATGTAGATAAATTTGGTCGTAAACCGTTACTTATTATAGGTTCAATAGGAATGGCAATTGGTATGATTGGCATGAGTGTCTTAACAGCCAGTGGTATATTTGGTATTATCACATTGTTATTTATGGTTATTTATACAGCTTCATTTATGATGAGTTGGGGTCCAATTATTTGGGTGTTATTATCTGAAATATTCCCTAATAGAATTAGAAGTGGAGCAATGGCAATAGCGGTAGCAGTGCAATGGTTAGCGAACTTTACGATTACTTCTACATATCCATTCTTAATGGATATTAGTGGCACAATGACATATGGATTTTATGCAGCAATGAGTATATTATCTGGTATATTTGTTTGGAAATTCATTCCTGAAACTAAAGGTAAGACATTAGAAGAACTAGAATCTATTTGGCAAAAGGATAGAAAAACAAAAGCAGATAATAGCGAGTCTAAAGTTTTTACAGAATCTCTACAAGAAAGAAATTAAACATGTAGATTATAAAAACCACTAAAGTTCTGATTGAAAAATCATTTACTTTAGTGGTTTTTGAGATTTAAAATATAACGATTATATTAAAAGTATCAGTGAAATATCTCTGAATACATTTCAATTTACATTGTATTTGTTACAATAGTAAAGAACATGTATATAACTTATTTAAAATTATTTAGCGAATATATTATAAATTAACAAGGGAGTGATTCTTTTGAAGAAGCAGCTGTTCTCTGGTCTTGTACTTATGTCGGTTGTGATATTGAGTGGTTGTACGATTAGTATTGGTGGAGATTCAAATGATGACAAGTCATCTGAAAATGCTCAAAAGGGTGAATCACAAGATAATCAGTCTAATGATTCATCAAACAATGAGGATAATAGTAATGAAAGTGGCATTAAAGATGAATCGAATATCACTGAACAACAGAGTATTGCGATGGCTATGTTAGATCCTAGTGTTGAAGATGATATTGTAACAGGTGATGAATTATTATCTGGAAAATATACGCAAACTTTTGGAGCTGGTGAGAAGAAAGAACGTAATATTGATACGTTAGAACTTGCTGAAAGTCCGGAACTAAATAAGATGAAAAACAAACCAAATGGTATGAAGTTCTATAGTTTGAATGCTACTAAAGGTAGCTATGCGACAATAGTCGGTGTAAATAAGGATGAAGTTGTATATATTAAAACACAAAGTGCTGTTCAAGATTTTAATGATGTCATAGATAATGGAACAGTAGATCGTTTGAACATTGCTGATTTATATAAGAAATATAAAGATAATCGCAAAGTTTCTAATGTAGCAAGTAAGATTGAGTATGTAGATCCATTACCTTCTAGTTATGATGATTCAGATGAGGATAACAATTCTAACGAGAATGTAAATAGTGATGAATACTACGCGAAGGTATGGTTAACGGCTTTACCGAGTTATCGAAATATGGATGAAAGTGAAATGAATGCAGAGCTTGAATTTAATAATCTTGAGGGTGAGTATTTAAATCCGTATAACAAAGCAAATACGGTGAAATATCCTAAAGGTGTGTATCGTTTGGCAGGTTATCCTACTGCTGCTGGACATGTTGTATATAAGAATAATGGAGATGGTACGATTTCTATTTATAATGTGCCTTCACATTTTCATGATGAAAGATGGACAGAAGATGATGATTACTCTCAAAAAGAGTCTGAAAAGATTTTAAACAATCCGAAAGTTGTTAAGCTTTATGATGCGTCTGACGAACAAATAGAAAGAACTGTGAAAATGTTTGATGGATCATCTTCTATGGATGATGATGTTTCAGATGAGGATAGTAATTCTGAAAAAGTAACACGAGAGAATGTTATTGATAAAGTAGAATCGTATGAAGGTGAAACGTTAGATACAGATAAATATACGTTTAAAGAGCCTGAGAAGACAGATGAAGGTAAATGGGGCTTCTCATTTGAAGATAAAGATGGCAATTTAGCAGGTTCGTATATTATAGATGATGACGGCAAAGTGACTGAGTATGATGAAGATGGAGAAGAAGTCGGATCAGGATATTAATATATTGAAAGACCTTTGAGCGTAACGTTCAAAGGTCTTTTTATTATACTAATAAATATTTTTTAAAGCTTTATGTAATGTGTAACTTCTGTTTAATTGTCCTTTATTGCAACTTATTGTACACTGTATGTAAGCGCTTACTAAACGCAAATATTTTAATATAGTAAATATGAGGAGAATATATATGAAGGATAAAGTGATCATTGTAACGGGTGGTAGCAGTGGTATGGGTAAAGCGATGGCAACGAGATTTGCTGCAGATGGTGCAAAAGTTGTCATAACTGGACGCTCACTTGAAAGACTTGAAGAAGCGAAAAAGGATATAGAACAAGAAGAAGGACAAGTATTATGTATTGATATGGACGTACGTGATCCAGAACGTGTTCAGTATACAGTAGATGAAACGATTAAAACATTTGGTAAAATAGACGGATTAGTCAATAATGCAGCAGGAAATTTCATTTGTGCAGCTGAAGATTTATCTTATAACGGTTGGAATTCAGTTATTGATATTGTATTAAATGGGACTTTTTATTGTTCGCAAGCAGTAGGTAAAGAATGGATTAAGAGTGGTCATAAAGGTCGTATATTGAATATTGTAGCAACATATTCATGGACAGCTGGTGCAGGAGTTATACATTCAGCAAGTGCCAAAGCAGGTGTGCTTGCTATGACGAGAACATTAGCAGTTGAATGGGGAAGTAAATACGGTATTACAGTTAATGCCATTGCACCTGGACCGATTGATAATACAGGTGGTGCTAAGAAGTTAACGTTATCTGAAGATGCCAGACAACAAACGTTAGATAGTGTTCCTGTAGGTAGAATGGGCCAACCTGAAGAAATTGCAGGATTAGCAAGATTTTTATTCTCAGATGAAGTGGCTTATATCAATGGCGATTGTATCACAATGGATGGCGGTCAGTGGTTAAATCGAAATCCATTTTAATATTAAATAACCTTTCACCTCGAATGTATTATAGGTGAAAGGTTATTTTTTTATTAAACGATACTTAACATACGTTCTAATGATTGTTTCGCAAAATGCGATGTTTCTTTATCTACTTTAATAATGTTTGATTGATCTCCGGCAATGATTTTATCTAAGCACCATGCGAGATGAGGTAAGTCAATTCTATTCATTGTTAAGCATGAACACATAAGTGGATTAAGTGATTCAATTGTAATATCTGTATATGTTTCTTTTAAACGTTGCACGAGGTTCATCTCAGTACCAATCACCCAGTGAGAACCTTTTGGTGCATTTTTTATTTTGTCGATAATATATTTAGTTGAACCTGCATAGTCTGCCATTTGGACAATATCAAATTGACACTCTGGATGTACAATAACATTCACGTCTGGATCTTTTTGTCGCGCTTGATCTATATGAATGGGGTAGAACTTTTCATGAACAGAGCAATGTCCCTTCCATAAGATGATTCTAATATCTTCATCACGACCGTCGAAGTCCAGTTTCTTTTGTATAGGATCCCAGACAGCCATTTCTTCAAGTTTAATGCCTAATTTATAAGCGGTATTACGACCTAAATGTTGATCAGGCAAAAATAATATACGTTTATCTTGATCTAAAGCCCATTGAATCACACTGTCAGCATTACCACTTGTCACACATGAGCCACCATTTTCTCCGACGAATTTTTTGATTGCAGCAGTCGAGTTCACATAAGTAAGCGGTAGAATATTATCACCTAAACGATTCGTTAATATATCATAGCCATGAAGCGCTTGTTCAATATTCGCCATATCTGCCATAGAGCAACCTGCAGATAAATCAGGTAAGTAAATATCTTGATTATCGTCAGTCAAGATGTCAGCAGTTTCAGCCATAAAATGCACACCATTAAAGACGAAATATTGAGCCTTTGTATTCTCTTTACAAATACGTGCAAGTTCAAGCGAGTCACCCATAATATCAGCAAATTGAGCAACTTCATTTTTTTGATAGTGATGCGTTGGCATAAATAAACGTTCACCTAATGAAGCTTTAATGGATTTAATTTTGTCTTCAAGTTCTTGATGAGACATTTTTATGTACTTTTCAGGAATAGATTGGGCATTCTCAATTGTAAGATTAAACATTTATATAACCACCTTTGCAGAGATATCTAATGCATGTTGCTCATAAAATAACGAACCTATAGAAATATAATCGACACCCGTTTCAGCGTAATCGACAACATTTTTAATGTTGATGTTACCGGATGCTTCAGTTTGTATATGTTCAGGCACTTTCGTGATATGTGCTTTGATCCAATCTGGTTTGCAATTATCAAACATGATGATATTCACATTGGATAAAATGGCTTCATCTAAAGTATGTTCATCTTCAATTTCTATTTCGATTTTATCCATAGGTCCGATATGTTGCTTAGCTTTAGAAACAAGTTCACGAATCGATAGACTGAAACTGATATGGTTGTCCTTTAACATTAATCCGTCATTAAGCGTCCGACGGTGATTATAGCCACCACCAATAAATACTGAATGTTTCTCAAACATACCTAATCCTGGCGTTGTCTTTCTCGTATCTACAATTTTGACATTTGTATGCTGAACTTTTTGGACGATTTCATGTGTAGCTGTAGCGATACCGGACATTCTTTGAATTAAATTTAAAGTGATGCGTTCCATCGTCAAGAGGATCGAAATGCTACCTTTAATAACAGCGAGCTTCTGACCCTTCTCTATGAATGTACCGTCTTGAACGAACAAAGTGGTGGTTATAGCATCATCAAGCAGTTTAAAACTTTCTTGAATGATCATTTCACCACAAAATATGCCTTCTGATTTACTTAAAAGTGTTAATGTACCTTGTTGAGTGGCGTCGAATAAGCTTGAAGACAAATCACCATAATGGTTATCTTCAAGGTAAAATTGTTTGAGTTTTTCTTGGACGTATAACTTGTTTAGCATGAATTGAATCCTCCATTAGTATTTCGATATCAGTATGTTGTAGTGTTGGTTCAGTATTCGGATAATCTAATCTATAGTGGACACCACGTGATTCCGAACGACTTAAAGCTGATAAACAGATCATTTCTAAAGTCTTTACTTCTATATATTTCTGCCAATCTGATTGAGTCCATTCAGCTAAAGTCACCGCATTGCTAAGACAATCTTGTATGTTATTTAAGTAAGCTGTGATGTCTGGACCATTACGCTCTATACCTAACACTTTAAAAGTTTGTTGACGAAGACCTTGTATGTCTTCATCACTTATTTTAGGAATATGCAGTTGCTCAGATTCACTAATACGAATATCTCTTATTTCAGATTGATGAATAGTTTCCCCGCAAAGATGTCCCATAACAAGTGCTTCAAGTAAGGAATTACTTGCTAGACGATTTGCACCATGAAAATTTGTGTTACTCGCTTCTCCTATAACGTAAAAGTGGTTCAAGTTCGTTCGACCATAAATATCAGTTTTTACGCCCCCCATTGTATAGTGTGCACCTGGTGTAATAGGAATGAGATGATGAGCATATTCATCTGGAAAATGTTCAATGACGCTTTGATAAATCGTTGGAAATCTATTAGAAAATGCTTCAACTTGTTCAATATTGATAAAGCATTGATGACCAAGTTGTTGTTGCTGAAAGATGGCTCTACTTGTCACATCTCTCGGAGCGAGACTTCCTAAAGGGTGTTTGTCTTCCATAAAATGCTCCCCGAGACTATTGACTAAAATACCACCATGACCTCGTACTGCTTCAGAAACTAGACCGAATGTTTGACCGGGTGTACCAAGTAAGGTTGGATGAAATTGAATCATTTCCATATGTCTTAAAGGAATGCCGTGATGATGTGAGATAACATGCCCTGAACTTATTGAACTGGATGCGCCTGAATGAGTAGGGAATAAATTGCTGTAACCACCTGTTGCCAAAATGACATCATGGGCTATGATATCAAGTTGTTGTCCATGTTTATTAAGTGCACGTACACCACAAACAGCATGTTCTGTATCTTTCAACAAATCGATTACTTCAGTTTCTTCATAAATCTTAATATTCTTGGATGATAATTGATTCATCAAATGATGCGTTAAGTATTTACCTGTTTGATCTCCACCAATATGTAATATGCGTGGGCGAGTGTGCGCACCTTCCATCGCAAAATCTAAATCATGTTGATTTGTAATCGTATCAAAATTCAATCCGTTTTGAATGAGTTGCTCAATGTAACGATGACTATGTTGGATGATGGATTGTATGACATCAATATCTCCAAGTTCATTGCCAGCTTTATACGTATCTACAATATGCGCATGGCCGTTGTCATGTTCGTATTGAGAACAACAAATCCCGCCTTGAGCTAGTGAACTGTTATGTTGATTTAGTTTATCTTTCGTAATGCAATAAATTTCAGTTTGCTCATTAAATGACTGTATAGCTGCTAATGCAGCGATGCCAGAACCTACTACAATGACTTTTCTCAAAGTTTACACCTTACTTTACATATATGTTATCATTCTATATACAATATATTGACACAATGAAACATAAATAACAAGAGGGGGATTATAATTGATTTATTTAGATAACGCATCAACTACGAGGATTGATAGCCAAGTGATGGATGTCTATCAAGATATACAGCGCGAAGCATATTACAATAGCGAAAGTTTACATATAGGTGGTATACATACTAGACAGTTATTGGATGAGTGTAAACAATTTATAAAGGGTTATTTCTCAACAGATAAAGAAGTGATTTATACAAGAAGCGGTTCTCATGCAAATGAAATTGCGATACATAGTTTTTTGAAAGAGAAGGAAAGCGGTAAAGTACTTGTATCACCTTATGAACATCCCTCTATACATGCCGCTTTAGAAGTTTATCAAGATAAATTTGATATGATTATGTTGCCTTTAGACAATAATGGAGAAATAGATTTAGAACAGATGACTGACTTAATGACAGATGAAGTTGTACTCATCATTGCACAACATGTTAATTCTGAGACTGGATATATACTACCTGTTGAAGAAATAAGTCAAATAGCGCTAGATTACAATATTCCTATGCATGTTGATGGCGTACAAGCAGTTCATAAATTAAATGATATTAATGTAAAATTGTTCAGTTCATATGCGTTTTCAGGTCACAAGTTTCATGGTACAAAAGGTTCAGGTGTGTTAATGATAAATCATGAGTATGTAAAGCCTTTAAATCAACATTATTTTCATGAAATGTATACACAAAATGGTACAATAGATTCACCAAGTATTATCGCGATGACAAAAGCATTATCAATGTCACCAAGTATTGACGAGATGCATACTTTACAACAATACTTCATTGAACAATTAAGTGACTTATCATTTACACCTATTGTTTACAAAGCACAAGCACCACATATTATTGCAGTATTAACACCGATTTATGAAGGACAATATATTATGCAATATTTGTCGAATAGAAACATATGTGTTTCAACAGGTACAGCATGTGGTCATGGCGCATTGTTAAGTAATGGTTTACAAGTTAAAATAGATTCAATACCTGAGAAAACGTATGACCAATATATACGATTATCTATTGGGAAATTTACGACTAGAAATGACATAGATACTTGTTTGCACCATTTAAAAACAGCTATCAGAGGAGATCAGTGAAATGAATAACCCTTTTAAAAGAAGAGAACAAATTTTACAATTACTCGAGTCTTCAGATGAACCGATTAGCGGTAAACAACTGAGTCAACAATTCGATGTTTCGAGACAGATTATTGTGAAAGATATTTCTATATTGAAATCACAAAATTATAATATTGATTCAACAAGTCGTGGTTATGTTGTTAATAATGAACAATGCGGTAAAAGATATAAACGTGTCATTGTTTGCCAACATGATAATGACCGAATGGAAGAAGAGTTGAAGCTTATATTGGATAACGGGGCAATGATTGATGATGTTGCGATTGATCATCCTGTATATGGCAGTATTAAAGCGGATTTAATGATTGAAACGTACGAAGATTTATCGAAATTTATTAGTGAAATGGAAAAGTTTGAAGGACAAATGTTAGCGCACTTAACAGATAATCTTCATTTACATACGATTTCTGCACATACTGAAAAGATTTTAGACAATGCTGTACGAGATTTAAAAGAACACCAATTTATTGTAGAATAACCAACAATATACCTCCGTATAATTTACTTAGAGTAAAATTATACGGAGGTATATTATTTAGATATATTAAAAAGAAAAATTAGATTTTTTTGAATTCTCACTACTATTTTATGGGAATATGTATATAATGTATATAGATTAGATAAATAAGGGGGATTTTTAAAAGTGAATTTATTTATGAAAAAGTTATCAGTTGCTTCATTAAGTGCTCTGATTGCACTACCTGCATTTGCTACTCAAGCATCTGCAAATAGTGTCGCACCAAATGAAGACAGGTTACTCGAAACATTAGAAAAAGAAGGTGTCATTGAATCAACTGAAACACCTGAGCAGAAAAATGAAAAAATCAGAGAGTATATGGATGGCAAAGGTGAACAATATCATCAAAAATACATACCCAATAAAGGGCTTTTTGATAAGAAGTACAACAAGGGGAACAATGGTAAGCGTTTAGAACCATTAAATAAGAATCAAAAAGAAATGTATAAAAAGAAAAACAATGGCAAACGTGTTGATAATGTTGAAGAAGAAAAATATAAAGGTAAAGTACGACAAGATAAAGTGTTAGTATTAGCGATGGAATTTCCAGATTATCCTCATAGTTCGATTACGAAAGATGAAACAGATATGTACTATGATGATTATCCAGTTTCACATTTTCAAGATATGGTATTTGGAGAAAATGGCTATAAAGGTCCAAATGGCGAGAATTTAATGAGTATGAAACAGTATTACAAAAACCAATCTGGTGGTAGTTATGATATAGATGGAAAAGTGCATGGTTGGTATAAAGCTAAACATCCTGCAAGTTATTATGGTGGAAATGTGCCAGACGAAAGTGGCAGTGATGGTAAACCGAAAGAATTGATTAAAGAAGCGTTAGAACAAGCAGCGAAAGATCCAGATATTAATTTAAGCGATTATGACCAATGGGATCGCGATGATATTGATGGTGACGGTGTTTATGATGAGAAAGATGGCATCATCGATCATATTATGATTGTACACTCAGGTCCTGGTGAAGAAGCGGGTGGCGGTAAATTAGGAACAGATGCCATTTGGTCACATAGATGGTCACTTGATTTTGATGATAAAGGTGAACCTTATACAATTCCTGGTACTGATTCTGGGCTTGATCAATTTGATGGGAAATTAGCAGCAATTGATTACACAGTTCAACCTGAAGATGGTGCAGCAGGTGTGTTCTCTCATGAATTCGGACATGATTTAGGATTACCAGATGAATATGATACTGAGTATTCGGGTAAAGGTGAACCCGTATCATTCTGGTCTATTATGTCATCAGGTAGTTGGGCAGGTACTGTTCCAGGTACTGAACCGACTGGATTTGATCCATATATGAAAGAAATGCTTCAACAATTACATGGTGGTAATTGGCAAACAGGTAATGAAATCAATGCATCTGAATTTAAAGGTGAAACGTCAGAACTTATAGATGAAGCGTCTACTAAAGGGACAAACAATGATGCAATTAAAGTTAAACTCCCTGATAAATCGACTTTAATTCAAAAGCCAGTTCAAGGTAAGAAAGCATACTGGAGTGGTGCAGATGATGATTCACAATATTCAATGGAAACAGCATTAGATTTAAGTTCTGCTAAATCAAGTAAGCTAAAATTTAAGACTTGGTATGATATAGAACAAGGATTTGATTATGGTTATGTTCAAGTATCTACTGACGATGGTCAAAATTGGGAAAACGTAGCAGGTAATATTACAAATAATGATGATCCATCAGAGAGTGGTCAGAACCAAGGCAATGGTATTGATGGTCAGTCTGAAGGCTATGTTAATGCTAAATTTGATTTATCAAAATACGATGGTAAAAAAGTAAAATTAAGATTCTTATATGTAACAGATAAATTTGAAACAAACCCAGGTTGGTTTGTTGATAAAGTTAAAGTAACTTCAAAAGATGGACAAAACATCTTCAGTGATAATGCAGAAGGTAAAGCAAAATTTGATTTACAAGGCTTTGAACAAAGTGATGGTAATAGATATGATGAGAACTACTATTTATTACAATGGAGAAACTTTACAGGACCAGATAAAGGATTACAACACATTAAACGCGGTGGCGGAACAATGTCTTACAACAAAGGTTTAACAGTTTGGTATGTTGATAAGAGTTTCTCAGATAACAACGTAAGTTCACACCAAGGACAAGGCTTCATAAGCGTTGTAGATGCTGACCAAAATGCATTGAATTGGAAGAAAAAAGGAGTAGCTGATGATCCAGCAACAACACAATTCCAAATTAGAGATGCAGCATTCAGTTTAGATCACCAACCTAAATTAAAACTGAAAAACGAAGACGGTTATAAACTACATGATAATAAAACGAAGAAAAATCCTGTATTCGATGACAGTCAAGATTACTCAAACCAAGGGCAAAAAGATGCAGGTGTATTATTACCGAATCATGGCTTGAAATTTGAAGTATCAGCAAAAAGTAAAGACAACTCAGTCGGTAAAGTGAAAATCACAAAATAAATATTAAAACAGGAACGCCAAGTTGCACTAACCCCAGGATGTGGGAGTAAAATAAAAACACTTTCGTTGAATTCATATTAAAATGAATTTATACGGAGGTGTTTTTTCTATGAA
>NZ_JAJNIU010000024.1:0-35323 GCF_022386355.1 Mammaliicoccus sp. L-M44
TATAGTAAGCGATAGCGCGCTAGATTATATAAAAAATAAACTGTGAAGTAGAGTCGTACGTTCTCTACTTACACAGTTTATTTTACACTCTCAATTATACAATTATTAAACCATCATTTTTCATGGATAATTATCTGCGCATTGTCAAAGTAGAAGCGGATAACATATATATTCCAGAATTTATTTTACCTGATATAAAATTTGCGATGATTCCTTCTGAAGATAACGCTAAAATAACTGCTCAAATATTCAAAAATGTAGAAGAATACAATCATCAATCTATTGAAATTGCTTCTGATGAATTAACATTAAACGAAGTTGTTGATACATTTACATCTGTGACAGGCATAAAAACTGAAATAAAAGGTCAATTTTCTAGTCAAACTGCTGAAAAAAGTTGGCTAGAAGAAAAAGGATATGTTGTTGACTTTGAACAAATGGATCAAATCAATCCAAATAGATTACGTTTAAATAAATGGATAGAAAAACATTTCAAATAATAATATTATGTTAACAAATGTATGTTGTTGAATAATTGTACAGTCATGTCAGTTATATTCACATAAATTTGTGTCATTGTATTCTTTATGTATACTAAATATAAATTAAGGAGGATGGAAAGATGATTAGATTAGCAAAAGAAGAAGATTTAAAAGATATCCTATATATTTATAATGATGCAATTAAGAATACGACAGCTGTATACACATATGATGAAACAACATTAGAAGAACGTCAGAAATGGTTTAATACTAAAGTAGAAAATAACCAACCTGTTATTGTGTATGAAGTGGATGGTCAAGTTGCTGGTTTTGCAACATACGGATCTTTCAGAGATTGGCCAGCATATCAATATACAGTTGAACATTCAATATATGTTAATGCTGATTTCAGAAGACAAGGTATTGCTTCAAAGTTATTATTAGAAATTATTGATTTAGCAAAGAAAAATGGCTATAAAACGATTGTTGCAGGAATTGATGGTGATAATCAAGGCAGTATTGATTTACATAAAAAATTAGGGTTTAAATATAGTGGTAAAATTGAAAAAGTAGGATATAAATTTGATAAGTGGTTAGATTTAGACTTTTATCAAATATTTTTATAAATGATATACAACCATACTGAGACAATGATTTTTGTTTGAGTATGGTTGTTTTTAATTTTAAACTTCTGAAGTATTTCCTTTTTTTAATGATATTGTGAGTATTAATACTAATATTAACAATATCCCTAATATTTGAAATGGTAAAAATGCGACATTTAACCAAATAGCACTGCTCAATATGGCGATTACAGGTTCAATTGTTCCAAAAAATGCGGTTTCTTTAGCACTTAAATAATTCAAACTAGAAATAAAGAAAAAGAACGCAATCGTTGTACCTGCAATAATCCCAAATAAGAGATAGAAAATAGTTTGGCCATTTAATAGTTGAATATCAATATCCCAAATAGGCGTTTTAAAATTGATAAATATGCCAGATATAAGCATTGACCATCCAACGACGAGAACTGACGGATATTTTTTAATAAATTACCAACATAAATCGTATAAAAAGCTAATGATAAACCAGATATAATTCCCCAAATAATACTACTTTTAGCAACCATTAAGTTGTAAATACTCCCATTTGTTAATAATAAAAAAGAACCGGCGATTGTTAGAGTAATCGCTATTAAATCAAACGCTTTAAAAGTGTCTTTCTTTCTTAAGACATACCAAATAATGATATAGACTGGCGCAATATATTGTAAAAGTGTCGCTACTGCTGCATTACCGTAATTGATGGATGCCATGTATGAGTATTGAACGAGAAACATTCCAAAAATTGAAAATAGCAACAACTTAATGATACTGGTCTTATTTTTAAATATACTAAACAAGCTATGTTGTTTATGCGTTAATTTAAACAAGCATAATAGTAATACACCACTTATAAGCAGTCTTGCTGTTACATACCAATTCATATCAATATGTTGATGTTGAAATAAATAATCAGAAACTGTACCACCTAGTCCCCAAAAGCTTGCACCAAAACATATGATGGATATAGATGGTATGAAAGATGAATTGAGAAGACCTATGATGATTATATTTAAAGCGAAGAAGATAAACTAAATGTAATTCACTGCAAATGAGAGTGGGATAGAAATCTAATTTATTTAAAAAGATTTCCGTCCCGCTTTTTAGTTATGCATTAAAATCCAAATAATAATAAATATCAAATTTACCTTTTTGTTGTGTGAATTGATATGATTTGGTATTTAATCCACCAATTTCAAAGCCATATTTTAAATAAAAGCGATTAGCATTTAAATTATTGTCTTGAGCTATCGTATAAATCCCTTTCATTCCTTTATCTTTTGCGAATTCTATCGCTGCATTTAACAATGTTGATGCAACATTTTGACCGCGGTAAGAAGAAGAGACTTTCAAATCACTTAAATACAAATATTTATTCCAATCCTTTTCAAAAATACCTAAACCAATACATTTGTTATCATCAAATGCACCTATTGCAAAACCTTTCTGATCAATTGAATCAAGCTGATAATCTTCCTCAGGAAAAATCATCGTATCAGAATCTGTTAACACTTCATGATATTGCCATGTATCAGCAGTTCTCGTAACGACAAGTTTACCGAACAATTCAAATGGTTCATTTGGTAATTTAAGTGCATGCTCATTATTTTTAGTAATACGTTCAATCTTTATCATAAATGATGCCACCCCCATTTACATATCATAGCATAACCGAAGAGAATGGTTTTAAACTATTCAATACTTACAATACAATCCATGTTCAACCTTACTTTCTTATCCTCTGCAATGACTTCTAATTTTTTATGTTCACTATCAAATTTATGAATTTCACATGCTATTTCTTTAAAATAACCATCTTCCCAATATTTAATAAGTGCTTGTGGATTATAAAATATTTTCTCTGCTAATACGTTATTCAAATCATTTAATGCAGTTTCTTCTAATATAGGTTTCTCTACTTTTGTTTGATCGGCTATAAATTGTTTAATCATTTCATATTGTTGAGGCATTGTTGCAAATGGTGCCCATTTAATCATGCCTCTTCCTTTAGGAATATTACGTTGTAGATAATGATTAGGAATTTTGCGATAATCTGTCTCATATTTATAAGGTTCTGGTAAGTCAGGATTAATGATTTTCATATACAAGCTCCTTATTCATTTTATTTAAGCAATGGATCGCGTTATTCAAAGAAACGATCATCGTATTTCGTTGTGTTGAAGATGTATAAACATCACGATAAATGACGCGTAAAATCTTTAAATATCCCGTAAATAAAATGAACTTCTCAGTACGATAATCAAATGATTGAAGGTAACGTTCAACTTTGTCTATTTCTTTATAAATAACTTCACCATTTAAAAATATCGCCGTATCATTAGTTGGTTCAACGCTATCTAACATGTAAATGTAAGTTTCAAATTTATGAATCATTAAGTTAATATACTTATTCATCACAAAGACCTCCCGTAGAATCTTTTCTTTTATTATACGAACAAGTGTTCGTGTTTGTAAAGTGAAATGTGAGAGATAAATTTGACTGAATAAATGAAAATCTATTGAAAGCTTGTGTTATATTAAGCATACTTAAGAAAAATTTTTAAAATTAAAGTAGGTGAATAAAGTGACAATTGTGATTGCTGGTGGATCTGGTATGTTGATGGATGCAACGAAATGGATTAAAGAACATTTTGATGATGATATTTGGCTACTTTCTAGAAATCAAAATAAATACTCAGAGGAGTTACTTCATTCAAAAAATATACATTTTAAACAATATGATTATGAAAATGATATTGTGTTAGGTGATGAACATATACGAGATGTCAATATGATGGTGAGTTGGGTACATAGTAATGGTTATTTCAATCATCTGAAGTTCATTGAGAAAAATATAAGTATAGATAAGCATGCTGAACCAATTTATGTTCACGTCGTCGGTACAAATAAATTTGATGATGCTAAGTTTATTAATAGGCTTAAGAATAAAGGCTTTAATGTATTCACGGTAAAATTGGGTCATCGAGTAAATGAAGATGGAACTAAACGTTGGTTGAATCATGAAGAAATTTCAAATGGTGTTATTCAAGCTATACAATTTAAAAAAGATATATTAGTAAGTGATTGATGAGAAAAAGTGATTGAATTTAATATTGTAATATAGAAGATAATCTTATATTAGATTGTCTTCTATTTTTATATTCAATAAAAATAATTATTTCTAACAAATAATTCTGTGTAAAATAATTAGAAATTGTGGAATAAGTATATAAGGAGTGTTAGTATGAATGAAAATTTAATTATAAGATAAAAACAATTACAAAGGGGCGAGATTGAATGAAAATTAAAATTTTAGGGTTCAATCTTTTTGCTAAAGGTGGAACATCAAGAAGTAATATCAATTTAATTAAATCGTTTATTAAAGCTAATCATGAAGTTGTTTATTATAATTTTAAAACTTTTGATAAGACAGCGAAATTTAATACAATGATTAATGAACAATTATTTGATAAGCATTTAAGTTTCGAAGAATTTAAAACAAGTGAAGATTTTGTAAATGCAGATCTCGTTATACTAACGAGAGAAACCTTCTTTTATTTAGCAAGAGAAATAAAATCCATCAATCCAAATGCAATGGTCGTAGGGGAGATACATGGGCCATTAGCATATATTGATGATAATCAAGATTTAGCTTTTGATGCGATTGATGCATATAGAGTGAGCTCTATTGATATTAAGCATGATTTCATCGAACGTTATGGAAAAGAGAATGTCTTTAATCAATATGTTGATGCGTCACATATTATTGTGAATGAAGAACCTAGTGTGACACGAAGAAATTTATTAATTAAAGCGAGGTTTGAAGATAATATAAAGGATATTTCATATGTAATAAAAATGATGAATCGTATCATTAATGTTAAAGGGTATGATGATATACATTTATATATCAAGGGGTATGGACCATCCGAAATATTATATAAAAATTTAATTCATTATTATCAACTAGAGGAACATGTTCATATGAATGAACGTGAACCTAAAAACTATATTTATATATCATCTTCTCCATATGAAACACTAGGTTATTCTATATTAGAATCTATAGCAGAAGGTAATAAAGCATTTATTTATGCTGGCGAAGATGGTGTGCTTAAACGTATATATGAACCGTATCATGCCGTTCAATTTTTGGAGAAAGATATTCAAGAAGATAGTGAGCGTTTAATTGAGTTTATTGATAACAAATATACAAAGGAAGAACGAGCTGAAGATGTAGCTTTATTGAACGCAACATTTATTGATAGAGACTATGCTTCTGATTTTATTGAAGCATCTAAAGCATGTATGGATGGTTTAAAAGTAGGATCAGGAAGTAAGTCACAAGTTACACAAAAAGCCCGTAAAAAATCAAAGCTTGAATATGGTAGAGATTTGTATGAACAATATAAGACTAAACCAGTTATTAGAACAGTGTTAAATAATGAGAAAGTCTTTAATTTTGCTAAAAAGAAATACGAAAAAAGAAAAATGGATAAGCTTAAACAGCAATACGATGCTATTACACCGTCAGAAAACAAAGTGTTCATTGAGTCATTTCATGGGAATAACTTTAGTGGAGATCCGAAATATATCGCATTATATATTAAAGAACATTTTCCTGATAAAGAAGTATATGTAAGTTCTAGAAATGCGTTGGTAGATATGGAAATTAGAAATCATAATTTAATACCTATAAGGTTTGGTAGTGCCATCTATAATCAAACATTTAGGTCATGCAAATATGTCGTGGTGAATGGCAATACTTTAGATAGAGTGTTTAAACATAAAGATCAAATATTTGTACAAACATGGCATGGCTTTCCGCTTAAAAGAATGTTGAATGATTTAGAAGATAAAACTGAAAGAAACGCTCAAGTTGCAGCATTTAAACCAAGAATGAAGAAGTGGGATTACTTATTAACTTCTTCAGCAGTAAACACAATGTTACTAGAGTCATCATTTAATATTCAACCAGAGCAGGACTTGCAAATCCTTCAACTCGGTGCACCGAGAAATGAATATTTAATGAAGCATGACGAAACAGAGAAAGAACGCGTGCTTACGAAATATTTCTTTACTAAAAGTAATGATAAAAAATATATTTTGTTCTGCCCAACATGGAGAAAAGAAAAAAGAGCATTATTATCAAAAATCAATTTAAATATCTTATTAGAACAATTACCTGAAGAATATGAAATTATTGTTAAATTGCATCCTAACGAATCACATTTGAGAGTAACCTATAGTGAATTAAGCGATCGAATTCATTGTTTTTATAATGAACTTGTAGACATTCAAGAACTATATTTAATTTCAGATGCCATGATTACAGATTATTCTTCTACGATATTTGATTATGCACATTTAAATAAACCCATTTTCTTATTGCAAGAAGATACAGAAGTTTACTCAGAACAAACAGGCTTTTACTTTGATATATTCGAACTTGTCACAATAGAAATTGCAAGTAATGATGAACGCATACTGGCTAGACAATTACTAGAAAACAAGCAACCAGATTATCAAAATATAACAGACCAACTATTACAAGATGATAAAATAGGTACCACTGAAAATATCGTGAATTATATATTTAAGTAAGTATTGTACAAAGTGTTGATTTTAAATAGTTATCTTAGAACTCGTGAGTTTATTCATCTTTTAACTCACGTCTATTCAAACATTTTTATTATTACAAACCAAAAACCATCGCTATAGTCTATAGCGATGGTTTTTGATATTAGTGTTTTATAATAAATTTAACGTGTTAAGTTCAGTTCTAAATCTAATGCTTCTTTTAAAACGTTGGACGTTTCTTGTGAATTTACGCCACAACTACCATATTTTTCAGCGAGTTTGAATGCTGTAACGTATAGTTCTAAACTGTCTTTCGCGATATCTTCTGCATTTTCTTCTACGGATGGATTTGCTCTAACCACTAATTCTGCAAATTTTTCTGGTTGGATTTCAATTCCCATGTTTAAATAAACACTCCTATTAGATTTTGTAACGTTACTAAACAAATGTGTTTGAATAACGCTCGTTTTATGTATACCCTAATAAAAAATTAATAATCATCTCTTTTAAAATTTTTTATTTTGAATTAGAATATAGAGTGAATAGAGAGGATGTCAATATTGAGAATTTTATTTATAGGTGATATTGTAGGCAAACTAGGAAGAGAACAGTTAGAAACATATTTACCAAAAATTAAAGCAAGTTACAAACCAACGTTTACGATTGTGAATGCAGAGAACGCTGCACATGGTAAAGGTTTAACAGAGAAAATTTATAAAGATATTTTAAGAATGGGTGCCGACTTTTTAACGATGGGTAATCATACTTATGGTCAAAGAGAAATATATGACTTTATTGGACAAGCAAATAGAATGGTTCGTCCAGCGAATTTCCCTGAAGAAGCGCCAGGTCTTGGCATGAGAATTATTAGAGTTAATGATAAAGATATCGCAATCATTAATTTACAAGGACGTTCATTTATGCCAGCAATAGACTGCCCATTTAAAAAAGCAGATGAACTTATAGAACAAGCTTCAAAAATAACGCCGTATATATTTGTAGATTTTCATGCTGAAACAACTTCAGAGAAAAACGCAATGGGTTGGTATTTGAATGGTAGAGTAAGTGCCATGGTTGGTACACATACGCATATTCAAACATCTGATGAGCGCGTGTTAAATGAAGGTACTGCTTATATTACTGACGTAGGTATGACAGGTTATTATGACGGGATATTAGGTATTAATAAAGCTGAAGTTATAGAAAGATTTATAACAAGTTTACCGCAACGTCATAATTTACCAGATGTAGGTAGAAAAGTATTGTCAGGTGTTATTATTGACCTTGATAGTGCAGGTAAAGCTAAAAAAATACAACGTATATTAATTAATGACGATCATCCATTTGAATAGTATCGTCCATTAGACTGATTTTTATTAAAACCCTTTAATTTCATAGGATTAAAAGGGTTTTTTTGTTATGATATAACATGAGATATTACATGGGGAGGCCATAAAATGAAATCACAAATTTCATGGAAAGTGGGCGGACAGCAAGGCGAAGGAATTGAATCAACAGGTGAAATTTTTGCAACTGCTATGAACCGTCAAGGATATTATTTATACGGATATCGCCATTTTTCAAGTAGAATTAAAGGTGGGCATACAAATAATAAAATTAGAGTATCGTCAAAACCAGTAAGAGCTATTAGTGACGATTTAGATATATTAATTGCATTTGATCAAGAGACGATAGAAGTTAACTATCATGAAATGCTTGAAGGCAGCATTATTATTGCAGATGAAAAAGCGAAACCACAAAATCCAGAAGATAGTAAAGCACAATTGGTTAGTTTACCATTCACAGGTGTAGCAAAAGAATTGGGCACTGCACTTATGAAAAATATGGTCGCAGTTGGTGCAACTTGTGCTGTAATGGATTTAGATACGAAAGTATTCGAATCATTAATAAAAGATCTATTCGGTAAAAAAGGCGAGAGTGTTGTAGATTTAAACATTCAAGCTTTAAATGAAGGATATCGCTTAATGTCTGAACAAATGGACGATTTACAAAGTGAACATACATTAGAACCAACTGATTCAGAAGGTCATTTATTTATGATAGGGAATGATGCAATTGGTTTAGGTGCTGTTGCAGCAGGTGTTAGATTTATGGCAGCATATCCAATCACACCAGCATCAGAAATTATGGAGTATATGATAGATCGTTTACCAGCTTTAGGTGGAACGGTTATTCAAACAGAAGATGAAATTGCAGCATGTACAATGGCAATAGGTTCAAACTATGCAGGTGTACGTTCATTCACATCTTCAGCAGGTCCAGGTTTATCATTAATGATGGAATCAATAGGTTTATCAGGTATGACTGAAACACCACTTGTGATTGTCAATACGCAACGTGGAGGTCCTTCTACTGGTTTGCCAACGAAACAAGAACAATCAGATTTAATGCAAATGATTTATGGTACACACGGTGACATTCCTAAAATCGTATTAGCACCAACTAGTGCAAGTGATGCGTTCTACTTAACTGTAGAAGCGTTTAACTTAGCTGAAGAATATCAATGTCCAGTTATTTTATTATCAGATTTACAATTATCATTAGGTAAACAAACTGTAGAATCATTAGATTACAGCAAAGTTGAAATTCGTAGAGGTGCATTAGTTGAAGGTGATTTAGAAAAACAAGAAGATAAAGCGTACTTTAAACGTTATGCTTTAACAGATTCAGGTATTTCACCACGTATCTTACCAGGTACAAAAGGTGGTATCCATCACGTTACAGGTGTTGAACATGATGAAGAAGGAAAACCTTCTGAAAGTGCTGAAAACAGACAAAAACAAATGGATAAACGTATGCGCAAGACAGCTCAATTATTGATAGATGAGCCAGTAGAATCTAATGAAAAATATGAAGAAGCGGATATATTATATGTTGGCTTTATCTCAACAGATGGTGCAATCGAAGAAGCTATTTCAAGATTGGATCAACAAAATGTGAAAGTCAATCATATTCAAATAAGACAACTTCATCCGTTCCCTACAGATGTTGTGCAAGAAGCATTTAATAAAGCTAAAAAAGTTGTTGTAGCTGAGCATAACTATCAAGGACAATTATCTAATATTATTAAGATGAACATTAATCATCAAAATAAAATTATTAACCAAACTAAATATGACGGTACGCCGTTCTTACCACATGAAATAGAAGATAAAGCTTTAGAAATCGTAAGTAATATGAAGGAGTTGATTTAATTGGCAACATTTAAAGATTTTAGAAATAATGTTAAACCAAACTGGTGTCCAGGTTGTGGAGATTTCTCAGTACAAGCTGCGATTCAAAAAGCTGCAGCTAATGTTGGACTAGAGCCAGAAGAAGTTGCCATTATTACAGGGATTGGATGTTCAGGACGTTTAAGTGGTTATGTAAATTCATACGGCGTTCATTCTATACATGGCCGTTCTTTACCATTAGCACAAGGTGTTAAAATGGCAAATAAAGATTTAACAGTTATCGCTTCAGGTGGTGACGGTGATGGATTTGCGATTGGTATGGGGCATACTGTTCATGCATTAAGAAGAAACATGGATATGACTTATATCGTTATGGATAACCAAATTTATGGTTTAACAAAAGGACAAACATCACCAAGTTCTGCTAAAGGATTTGTAACGAAATCAACTCCAAAAGGTAACATCGAACAAAATATTGCACCTTTAGAATTGGCGATATCATCTGGTGCAACATTTGTTGCTCAAAGTTTCTCTAGTGATATTAAAGAATTAACAAGTATTATTGAAGAAGCGATTAATCATAAAGGATTTTCATTTGTAAATGTATTTTCACCATGTGTAACGTATAATAAAATTAATACGTACGACTGGTTTAAAGAAAATTTAACAAAACTTGCAGATATTGAAGGTTATGATAATACGAATAAATCTCAAGCAATGCAGACTGTATTAGATACTGAATCTATGATTACAGGTATTATTTATCAAGATAAAGATACTCCATCATATGAATCACAAATTGAACAGTTTGATGAACAACCACTTGTTAAAAAGTCACTTAAACTAGAACAAAATCAATTTGATGAACTTGTTTCTCAGTTTAAATAATTATATAATAATACCACTTTAAGCTCATAGATTTATCTATGAGCTTTTATACATAGAAAAGGGGGATTCGAAATGACAAATACATTAATGAGTATTCAAATTATTCCAGAACATCAACAAACAGGTGTTATTCCACTAGTTGATGAGGCAATCAGTATCATCGATCAATCGGGTCTTAAATATGAAGTACATCCTTTAGAAACAACGATAGAAGGAGATTTAAATGCATGTCTTATTCTTATTGAACAAATAAATGAACGTATGGTTGAACTTGAATGTGACAGCATAATTTCTCAGATTAAGTTCTATCATGTGCCTGAAGGTATAACAATGGATACATTAACGGATAAGTATAAATCATAATTTTAAAATAATGAGTTAGAAGAAAAGGAGAATGTTATAGGAAAATATATTAAAGGGGATATGTAAATTGAAAACGGTACTTAAATTTATTAGACCGTATAAATGGTTGTTTATAATCGGTTTAATATTAATGTTAGTAGAATTAGCGGTTGAACTTATTCAGCCCATTTTTATATCAGAAATTATTGATAACGGCATTTTAAAGAATGATTTGAACCACGTATATTTATATTTAGTGATTATGCTTGTAACAGGATTAGTAGCCCTATTATCCGGGATATGGAATAGTTTTGTTGCGGGGCATGTATCTCAAGCATTTGCTTATGATTTAAGAACTGAACAATTTAAGAAAATCCAGTCTTTTTCTTTAGCAACATTAGAAAGGTTTAAGACTTCAAGTTTAATTACGAGGTTAACAAGTGATGTAACCAATTGTGACCAAGCAGTATATATGTCTATTAGAATTATGTTACGAGCGCCTTTAATGATTATTGGGAGTATTATATTAAGTTTTGCAGTCGAACCGAAATTAGCAATTTATTTAGTAATAGGATCTCCGATTATTTTCATTATTATATTTGTAATTGCTCGAAAAGGATCTAAATTATTCACAAAAATTCAAAGAAAATTTGATGAAATGAATAGATTTTTCCAACAGAATTTAGAAGCCGTTAGATTAATCAAAGCGAGCCAAACGAGCAAACAAGAAATCAATCAATTTAATGAAAAAATAACAGATATTAGAAGCAATTATACATACGCATTACGTCTCATGGAATTTATCAATCCATCATTATTATTGATTATAAATGGCAGTATATTAGCTGTTGTATGGTTTGGTTCAGATATGGTCGATCATTCTACTTTAGAAGTCGGTAAATTAGTTGCGATATTAAATTATGGTATGAGAATGCAAGGTGGATTTGGAATGCTTGCTTTCTTAATCATGACACTCAGCAGAATGAAAGCATCAAGTGAACGAATTGAAGAAGTATTAATTACACCATCTGATGAAAAAGTGTTTAATAATGAAATTGAACATAGTTCAAATTATGCATATCCAATTCAATTTAAAGATGTTTCTTTCACGTATCCAAATAGTCATAAACCTGTTTTAGAACATATATCATTTGAAGTGAAACCGAGAGAAACTTTTGCCATTATGGGATCTACAGGTTCTGGTAAATCAACGTTACTCAGTTTGATACCTAAAATGTATAAAGCGACATCTGGAGAAATATTGCTTAACAATAAAAACGTAAACGATTGGGAAATTGAATCTTTAAGAGATGCAATTGGATATGTACCTCAAAAAGCATTGTTATTCTCGGGAACAATTTATGAGAATCTGCAATTTGGAGACCCATCAGCCGAAAGTGAAATGTTAGAATTATCTTCAGAAAAAGCGCAAATAGACCAATCTATCGAACGTTTCGATAATCAATATGATACGATGATTGGTCAACAAGGTGTGACGTTATCAGGTGGTCAAAAGCAAAGACTATCTATTGCTAGAGCACTCGTAAGGAAACCAGGTTTATTAATTTTAGATGATTCAACATCAGCATTAGATATTAAGACAGAATCTGCTTTATGGGATGCATTGGAAGATGAAGAAACGACGAAATTAATTGTGACGCAAAAAATTTCAACTGCTCAAACAGCTGATCGAATCATGTTACTAGTCGATGGACGTATTGAAGCGATTGGGACACATGAATCACTATTAGAAACTTCACCATTGTATAAAGAAATTGCAAGTAGTCAAGAAAGCGCGGTGAGTTCATCATGAGTCTAAGAAATCCTTATGGTCATAAATCAGTATTCAAAGATGAAAATCGTACTCAAAATCCAACTAAGAAGAAAAAAAGAGCTAGAGATACGAAAGGTACATTATTAAATATATGGAAATTAATAGACGAAAAACGAATTCAATTAATTATCGTGATTCTAATGATTATATGTTCATCCATATTAAGTTTAGTTGGACCGTTTTTAATCGGACATATCATTGATACGAAAATTATACCGAAAGAATTAAATGGGCTGCCGCAATATATCGTATTGCTTGCTATTGTATATGTCATGTTGTCGGTTACATCATATATAGGGTCATTTATGATGGTCAGTATTGCCCAGCGCACGGTATATTTATTAAGAAATCAACTCTTTAAACATTTTCAAACTTTACCTGTCGCTTATTATGATCAAAAGCAACACGGTGAACTGATGAGTCGAATGCAAAATGATATTGAAAATGTATCACAAGTATTAAATTCATCATTTATACAGTTTACTTCTAGTGTCGTGACACTCATTGGTACACTTTCAATTATGCTTTATTTAAGTCCTTTACTTACACTATTGACGGTCATTATTATTCCAATCATGTTTATAAGTTTAAGATGGATTACAGCACGAACAAGTGTGTTATATGCTTTACGCCAAAAACAGTATGGAATTATGAATGGATATATCGAGGAAATTGTAAATGGACAAACAGTCGTTAAAGCTTTTTCTCAAGAAAAGTATGTTATAGATACATTTAATGAAAAAGCGAAAGACGTGAGAGAATATAGTTTTTGGTCAATCACATTTGGTGGTTTAATACCAAAAGTGATGAACTATTTAAATAATTTAAGCTTTGCCATTGTAGCTGGTATTGGTGGTATATTAGCACTTAATCAAACTGCTGGTGTTACAGTTGGGGTAATCGTGATTTTCGCTGAATATGCGAGACAGTTTACAAGACCATTATCTGATTTAGCAAACCAATTTAATACAGTATTATCTGCAATAGCAGGTGCTGAACGAGTGTTTGATATAATGGATGAGCCGAGTGAGAAAGATGATAAAGAGGCACAAGATTATCAAAATATTAATGGAGAAATTGAATTCGAACATGTTGAATTCAAATATGATCCTAACCAAAAAGTACCGACTATAAAAGATTTATCTTTTAAAATTAATAACGGTGAATCTGTTGCATTAGTAGGCGCAACTGGTGCAGGTAAGACGACAATCGTGCAACTTATTCTACATTATTATGAAGTGAATAAAGGAAGAATTCTAATTGATGGCATTCCGATTAATAAAATAACGCGTGAATCTTTGAGAAGTTCTATAGGTGTCGTGTTACAAGATTCCTATTTATTTGATGGAACGATTAAAGACAATATTATGTATGGAACGCCAAATGCTACATATGAAGAAGTTGTAGAAGCTGCCAAAAAAGCAAATGCACATGACTTTATAGAAGCTTTAGAAAATGGTTATGATACAGTATTAAAAGGTGAATCTGGTTCGTTATCTCAAGGCGAAAAACAACTTATTTCAATCGCAAGATGTTTACTTCAAGATCCTAAAATACTTTTATTGGATGAAGCAACAAGTAGTATCGATACTGTAACTGAAATTAAAATTCAAGAAGCGTTAGATACATTAATGCAAGGTAGAACGAGTGTTATTATTGCGCACCGTTTAAATACAGTTAAAAAAGCAGACTTAGTCTTTGTATTATCTCACGGTGAATTGATTGAATCTGGCTCACAAGATGCATTGATCGAACAAAAAGGTATTTATTATCATATGTTAAATACAAATGATGATGAGCAAATAAAAGAATTAAACTAAAAGGGGATGCGTTTATGGAATTCAGAGAAATAGATAAAGGTATTGAATCGTTATTCACAGAATATATGAATGAATGGTATGAAAATGAAGAACCGGTAGTTCCATGGGCGACAGATGTTCGTCAACACGGTGGATTTGATAAGATGTTAATCATGTTAGAAGAAGCAATAGCCCCTGTTGATAAAGACTTTGTAAAAGCAAAAACGTATGTACTTATTGATGATGACAAAATTGTTGGCGCTGTAAATATTAGGTATGCATTAAACGACTATTTATATAAAAAAGGTGGCCATGTCGGATACGGTGTTAGAAAAAGCGAACGTGGTAAAGGCTATGCGACAAAGTTGTTGAATTATGCAGTTAAGAATTTAAATAATGAAGGTGTTCATTCTGTTCTTGTAACTTGTGATGAATCAAATGATGCAAGTGCGAAAGTCATTATAAATAATAATGGTGTTGAAGATGAACCGTATCAATCAGATGAACATGAAAATACGAGAAGATTTTGGATTAAGCATCTTTAAAATTAAATATTTGATACATGAAATGAAAGTGCAAAAATGTCGGAACATTTTTGCACTTTATGTTGAACTCTAATATAATATATAGGTATAAATATATGGGCAGAAAGGGTTTTGAAATTGAATGAAGAGCAAAGAAAACATGGGGCCAAAGCGAAGACAGAACCTAATTTAGAGAAGGATTATAGCAAGTACTTCGAACATGTTTATCAACCTCCAAATTTAAAGGACGCTAAACAAAGAGGGAAATCACAAGTTGAATATCATGATGATTTTAAAATAGACGAACGACTTAGAGGTATGGGGAAAGGTCGTAAATTCTATATTAGAACATATGGTTGCCAAATGAATGAACATGATACAGAAGTAATGGCTGGTATTTTACAGGCGTTAGGTTTTGGACCGACGAATTCAGTAGATGATGCTGATGTGATATTACTTAATACGTGTGCGATAAGAGAAAATGCTGAAAATAAAGTGTTCAGTGAAATTGGGAATTTAAAGCATCTTAAACAAGAGCGACCAGATTGTTTAATTGGTGTATGTGGATGTATGTCACAAGAAGAATCTGTCGTTAATAAAATTCTTAAATCATACCAGAATGTTGATATGATTTTCGGTACACACAACATCCATAGATTGCCTGAAATTTTAGAAGAAGCATATATGTCTAAAGCGATGGTCGTTGAAGTATGGTCTAAAGAAGGCGACGTCATCGAAAATTTACCTAAAGTAAGAAATGGTAGAATAAAAGCATGGGTAAATATTATGTACGGTTGTGACAAATTCTGTACGTATTGTATTGTACCGTTCACTCGTGGTAAAGAGAGAAGTCGTATGCCTGAAGAAATTATTGCTGAAGTAAGAGACTTAGCAAGACAAGGCTACCAAGAAATATGTTTATTAGGTCAAAATGTAAATGCATACGGGAAAGATATTGAAGGTTTAAATTATGGATTAGGTGATTTGTTAAATGACATCACTAAAATCGATATACCGCGTGTACGTTTTACGACAAGTCACCCTTGGGACTTTGATGATCGTTTAATTGAAGTGATTGCTAATGGCGGTAATATCGTACCTCATATACATTTACCAGTACAGTCTGGAAATAACCAAGTGTTAAAAATTATGGGTAGAAAATATACACGTGAAAGCTATTTAGAATTAGTTCATAAAATAAAAGCAGCAATTCCTGATGTAGCATTGACAACGGATATCATTGTTGGCTATCCTAATGAAACAGAAGAACAATTTTTAGAAACAATAAAGTTGTATCATGAAGTTGGTTTTGAACATGCTTACACGTATGTATATTCTCCGAGAGAAGGTACACCAGCAGCTAAGATGAAAGATAATGTGCCTGATAAAGAGAAAAAAGAAAGACTTCAAAGATTAAATAAAGTAGTTGGCGAATATGCAGCAGAATCATTGAAACCATATGAAGGACAAGAAGTATTTGTTTTATGTGAAGGTTCAAGTAAGAGAGATGAAGCGGTATTAGCAGGCTATACTGAAAAGAATAAATTAGTTAATTTTAAAGCACCAAAAGATGTAATTGGCAAAATCGTAAAAGTAAAAATTACTGAAGCAAAACAATATTCATTAAATGGTGAATTTATAGATGTTGTATCTAAAGAAAAGGTGGTACATTAAATGTATACAAAAGATGATATTTTAGAACAAGCACGTAAACTAGGGAAAATGATGTCAGAAACAGAAGAAGTAGATTTCTTTAAACGTGCAGAAGCGCAAATCCATGAGAATCAAACAGTCAGAGAAAAAATGGCGAGTTTGAAATCTTTACAAAAACAAGCAGTTAATTTCCAAAACTATGGTAAAGATAAAGCTTTAGCTATGGTTGAAGAAAAAATTAAAAATATTGAAAAAGAATTAGATGAAATGCCAATTGTAAGTGAATTTAAAGAAGCACAAGTTGAAGTAAATGAACTTTTACAAATGGTATCTCATTCAATTAGCCACACAGTTACAAATGAAATTATTGAATCAACAGGTGGTAATCAACTTACTGGTGAAACTGGTGCAGCCGTTAGAAATGCACCAAACACAAGTAGCTGTTCAAATTAAGATTTAACATATTGCACACACGGTGCCTAACAAGGCTGAGAATATACGTGTAGATTTGATCCAGGTAATACTGGCGTAGAGATTGTGCAACTAAAGATTATATATGCTCATAATCATTAGTCTGCCAATACGTAGACTAATGATTTTTTATTTGGAGGAAATATAATGAAGAAGACTAAATTAATGACTTTAACCGCAATATTAACAACAATAAATGTTGTCTTTAGTACATTTATCACGATACCAATAGGTCCAATAAAAGCATTGCCAATGCAACATTTCATTAATGTTATATCAGCCGTATTTCTTGGACCATGGTATGGCTTAGCGCAAGCTTTGTTATCTTCGTTTATTAGAATCTTACTAGGTTTAGGCACGATTTTTGCTTTTCCAGGCAGTATGATAGGCGTATTATTAGCAAGTTTACTTTATAAATATCGCAAACAATTATCGATTGCATCTTTAGGAGAAGTTATAGGTACAGGTGTGATAGGTAGCTTCGTTTGTATTCCGATAGGTTGGTTACTAGGATTAGGGAAAATTGCATTTTGGCCATTATTTTTATCATTTTTCTTTAGTAGTCTAATAGGCGCTATCGCAAGTTATATATTATTAAAAGCTTTTGAAAAAAGAGGTATATTAAAGAAATTAAAAAATGATACTTAAAGTTATATCATGAATTAAAGGGCGTGAAGCATAAATTGCTTTATTACGCTCTTTTTTTAATAAATAAACATACTCGTTTAATAGTAGAAATTTTGATAAAATAGATAAATCGAAAGTTAAAAAAAGGAACGTGAATAAAGATGTCTAAACCAACGCCGATGATGGCTCAATATTTAAAGATAAAATCTCAATATCAAGATACATTATTATTTTTCAGATTAGGTGATTTTTATGAAATGTTCTACGATGATGCAATTGAAGCATCGAGAGTTTTGGAAATAACACTAACAAGAAGAGATGCTAAGAAAGATCCAATTCCAATGTGCGGGGTACCATATCATTCTGCTTCTGGATATATTGAAAAACTTATTTCAAAAGGTTATAAAGTCGCGATTTGTGAACAAATGGAAGATCCGACACAAACTAAAGGAATGGTTCGTAGAGAAGTTGTGCAAGTCATAACGCCAGGTACGGTCATGGATCAAAAGGGTATGGACGAAAAAACAAATAATTATATATTAGGATTTATAAAAGAAGACGGAGAGTTTCATTTAAGTTACTGTGATGTCACAACAGGTGAATTAAAAGTAACATCATTTGTTGATGAAACAACTTTAATTAATGAAATTACAACGATTCACCCTAATGAGATTATTGTTAATAAAGTGTTACCAGATAATTTATATAAACAAATTCAGCTTATAACTGAAACAATCACAGTTATTGATAGCTATGAAGAACGAGATTATGAAGTTGTCACGGGCACATCTCACGCTCAAAAAAGATCATTAAATTATTTATTAAATTATATTCATGATAATGGTAAACGCGATATGCCACATTTAGAAGAAGTTGTCGTATATAGAGCTTTAGATTATATGAAAATGGACTTTTACGCGAAACGAAATCTTGAATTAACAGAAAGTATCAGACTTAAATCTAAAAAAGGTACATTATTATGGTTGATGGATGATACGAAAACACCTATGGGCGCAAGAAGATTAAAGCAATGGATAGATCGACCGCTTATCAACCAAAGAGATATCGAACAAAGATTAGATGCTGTTGAACAATTAGTGAATGGTTTTATTGAACGTGATGAACTTAGAAGTTATTTGAATATGGTATATGATATTGAAAGATTAGTCGGAAGAGTTAGCTATGGCAATGTGAATGCTAAAGATTTAGTACAGTTGAATTATTCAATAAAGCAAATTCCATATGTTAAAGAAATTATTGAAAGATTAGACTCAAAGTCTATAGACCGATTTAAAGATCTTGAACCATTAAATGATTTAGAACGATTATTAGATGAAAGTTTAGTAGAAGATCCACCTATTTCTGTTAAAGAAGGTGGCATATTTAAAAAAGGCTTTAATGAAACACTAGATCAATATAAAGAAGCTTCAACAAACGGTAAGCAATGGATAGCAGAATTACAATTAAAAGAACGTGAACGAACGGGTGTAAAATCATTAAAAGTAAGTTTTAACAAAGTTTTTGGGTACTATATTGAAATTACAAAAGCAAATTTAAATCATATTGATACAGATGCTCTAGGATATCAACGTAAGCAAACATTATCAAATGCTGAACGATTTATTACTGAAGAATTAAAAGAAAAAGAATCTATCATTTTAGGTGCAGAAGATAAAGCAATCGAACTAGAATATCAACTATTCCTTGATTTAAGACAAGAAGTGAAAGCTTATACTGAAAAGTTACAAGCACAAGCTAAATTACTATCAGAAATAGACTGTTTACAAAGCTTTGCTGAAATTGCGCAAAAATATCATTATACTCGTCCAATCTTTAGTAAAGATAAAACGTTATCACTTAAATCATCGCGACATCCGGTTGTTGAACGCGTAATGGATCATAATGACTATGTTCCAAATGACTGTTATTTAGATAAAGAAGGTTTTATCTATTTAATAACAGGACCAAATATGTCTGGTAAGAGTACGTATATGCGTCAAATAGCTATTATTAGTATTATGGCTCAAATGGGAGCATATGTGCCTGCAGATTATGCGCAATTGCCAATATTTGATCAAATTTTTACAAGAATTGGTGCAGCAGATGATTTAGTATCAGGCAAAAGTACATTTATGGTCGAAATGTTAGAAGCTGAAAAAGCTATGGTAGGAGCAACTGAAGATAGCTTAATTATATTTGATGAAATCGGAAGAGGAACATCTACATTTGATGGTCTAGCGCTTGCACAGTCTATGATTGAATATGTACATCATCATACAAAAGCAAAAACATTATTCTCCACACATTATCATGAGTTAACACATTTAGATGAAACGTTATCTGGACTTAAAAATATTCACGTAGCTGCACAAGAATATCAAGGAGAATTGATTTTCTTGCATAAAGTAAAAGAAGGTGCGGTTGATCAAAGTTATGGTATTCATGTAGCGAAATTAACGGATTTACCTGATGAAATTATTGAAAGAGCACATACTATTTTACAAGAACTTGAATCTCATACAAAAGTAGAGAAAGAAGCAGATAAGTATGAACAACCGTCATTCCAATTATTTGAAGAACAAGGGCAATCTGAAATTGAAAAGAAACTTAAATCAATTGATTTAATGAACATAACACCTATTGAAGCATTATCAAAACTGCATGAATTACAAAAACAACTTAAATAGAAAGTGTGAGTGCATTGGGAAAAATTAAAGAGCTCGAATTATCTTTAGCCAACAAAATAGCTGCAGGTGAAGTGGTTGAAAGACCAGCTTCTGTTGTAAAAGAATTGTTGGAAAATGCAATTGATGCTCAAGCTACTCAAATTGATATTACGATTAAAGAATCAGGTATTCAATCTATTAGAGTCGTAGATAATGGAACAGGCATTGAAGAAGACGATATAGCCAAAGCATTTGGTAGACATGCGACAAGTAAAATCAATAACGATTATGATTTGTTTCATATTCGTACACTTGGTTTTAGAGGCGAAGCTTTGGCAAGTATTTCATCAGTGAGTAGAGTAACGATGAAGACTTGTACGGATGGTATGCTTGGACATGAAGTACGCGTTGAAAATGGTGAAATCACGAAAAAACAACCTGCTAAAGCTAAAAAAGGTACAGATATTCTTGTTGAAGATTTATTCTATAATACGCCAGCAAGATTAAAATATGTTAAAAGTTTGTATACAGAACTGGGCAAAATTACGGATATAGTCAATAGAATGGCGATGAGCCATCCGAATATCGCATTTAATCTTGTATCAGATGACAAAACAGTTATTTCAACGAATGGCTCAGGAAGAACAAATGAAGTAATGGCTGAAATTTATGGTATGAAAATTGCGAAAGACCTTGTACCAATAAATGGCGAAACAGATGATTACGTCGTAAACGGATTTATTTGTAAACCTGAGCACACGAGAAGTAATCGTCATTATATTTCTATATTTATCAACGGGCGATATATTAAGAACTTTGTACTTAACAAAGCAATTATAGAAGGTTATCATACACTCTTACCAATCGGTAGATATCCAATCGTTTATTTAAATATTGAAATGGATCCGATTTTAGTAGATGTTAACGTACATCCGACTAAACTAGAAGTAAGGCTTTCTAAAGAACAACTACTTTATGATTTGATTAATCAAAAAATTAAAGAAGCATTTAGAGGTATGTCATTAATTCCAGACACATCTTTAGAAAAGCAAAAACCTAAAAAATCACAAAAAGAAATTTTTGAACAACAAAAAATAGATTTTGAAGCTAAAAGAAATCAAAATATAACTCAACAGCAGCAAGTTTCTCATAAAAGTGAAAGTGTTGAAGAAATTGAAAAAACAAATGACGCTACTAGCAGAGAACCTTCACCTTCTTGGCAATTTAAAGATAAGACAGAACATCATTCGGTTATACAAGAAGATACTATCAAACAAGAAGAAAATAGAGATATAGATGTTCAGCATGATGAACCCGAGCATATTGAAAATAATGAAGAAACTTATGAAGTTCAAGATACAGTAGAATATGTTGATACACCATATCAAGCGCCAATTGAAGAAGAACAAGTATCTGAAGCGCCACGTGTACCGTATATGGAAGTTGTAGGTCAAGTACACGGAACATATATTGTGGCACAAAATGATACAGGCATGTTTATGATTGATCAACATGCAGCACAAGAACGAATTAAATATGAATTTTTCAAAGAAAAAATCGGTGAAGTCACAAACGAAACACAAAGTTTATTGTTGCCACTAACATTTAATTTCTCTAAAGACGAACACATGATTATTGAAAAGTATTTACAATCCTTAGCTGAAGCGGGCGTATTTTTAGAACCAATTGGTCATCATGATTATATGGTTAGCGAATACCCAGTTTGGTTGCCAAATGTTGATGCAGAAGAAATAATCAAAGATATGATCGATTACGTGTTAAATCATGAAAAAGTTGATATTAAAAAATTAAGAGAAGATGCAGCAATTATGATGAGTTGTAAGAAATCTATTAAAGCTAATCATTATTTAAGAAATCATGAAATGAGTCATTTAATAGATGAATTAAGAGAAACAACTGACCCGTTTACTTGTCCGCACGGAAGACCAATTATTATTGAATTAACGACGTATGAATTAGAAAAATTATTTAAACGCGTTATGTAGGAGGATAAAATGAACAAGCATATATTACCGGCTATTCGCTCTATGAAAGATATGGAAAAATTCTTTAAGATGGATTATGAACGATGCGTTTTACTAGATACACATATCGGTCATTTGCAAGGCATTTTAGAGCAAATGAAAAAGCATCAAAAAGAAGTGATGCTACACATTGATTTAATAAAAGGTTTATCAAATGATGAAGCGGCTGTTGAATATGTTATACAACAATATAAACCACATGGCATTATATCAACGAAATCAAAAATTATTAAACGTGCCAAAAAACTAAATACGTTAACGATATTACGTGTGTTCATTCTTGATAGCACAGCGTTAAGTAGAAGTATTGAACTGATTAAACAATCAGACCCTGATTTAGTGGAAGTACTACCAGGTGTTGCTACTAAAGTGATCAAAGAAATTAGTGATAAAACAGGTAAGAGAATTATTGCAGGTGGATTAATTAATACTAAAGAAGAAATTGATTTAGCAATTGAAAGCGGTGCACAATATGTTACGTCTAGCGATATTACAATTTGGTAAATTGATTTGACAACGTTTTCATAAAATATTATACTTCTAATTAAGTTAATATATGAGATGAGTAAATGAGACCCTCTACGAAAAGAAACTATGCGTTAAATTTGTATAAATTACTATATGAATATGATGTGTAGTTCAACGTAGGGGGCTTTTTATGTATTAGCATATTATATTTAGGAGGGTGTTTAATATGAGTGAATTTTTAGGCGAATTAATTGGTACAGCCATCTTAATATTATTTGGTGGCGGTGTATGTGCTAACGTCAATCTAAAAGGGGCACTTGGTAAAGGTGCAGACTGGATTGTTATTTCATTAGGTTGGGGGCTAGCTGTTATGCTTGGTGTTTATGCAGTTGGTAATGTTTCCGGGGCACATTTAAACCCAGCTGTTACGCTTGGCTTTGCAATTGACGGATCATTCCCATGGTCTAAAGTTGTTCCATTTATTGTGGCTCAAATGATTGGTGCTATGATTGGTGCATTTTTAGTATGGGCTACTTATTTACCACACTGGAAAAAAACTGAAGATCAAGGTGCTAAGTTAGGTGTATTCTCAACTGGTCCATCTTATCCAAACTATGTAGCAAACTTCTTAAGTGAGATTATTGGAACTATGATCTTAGTTATGGGATTATTATTTATAGGAACTAATAAATTTACTGATGGCTTAAATCCTTTAATTGTTGGTTTATTAATCGTAGCAATTGGTTTAAGTTTAGGTGGTGCGACAGGTTATGCGATTAACCCAGCTCGTGATATCGGACCACGTATCATGCATATGCTATTACCAATTCCGGGTAAAGGAAGTTCAAATTGGAAATATGCAATTGTGCCGATTTTAGGACCGATTTCAGGTGGTATGTTAGGTGCAGCATTATTTAATATTTTATTTAACGGGGTTGTAAACGGTTTCGTTATATTCTCAATCATCTTTACAGTGATTGTCGTATTGTCTGGTATTTTCTTAAATAAATCAATACTTAAAGACGAAGTTTCAGAAATTCTGTAATATACAAATTTATAGGAGTGTTTAATATGGAAAAATACATTTTATCAATTGACCAAGGTACAACAAGTTCTAGAGCAATACTTTTTGATAAAGAAGGTACTATCAAATTTGTGAGTCAAAGAGAATTTAAGCAATACTTCCCTAAAGGTGGTTGGGTTGAGCATGATGCGAATGAAATTTGGACTTCAGTATTAGCGGTTATTTCAAGTGTACTTAATGAAAATAACATTAGTCCAAAACAAATCGAAGGTATTGGTATCACAAACCAAAGGGAAACTGCTGTCGTATGGGATAAAAATACTGGACGTCCAGTTTATCATGCAATTGTTTGGCAATCACGACAAACTCAAGACATTTGTACAGAATTAAAATCTAAAGATTTAGAACCAATTTTCAAAGAAAAAACTGGTCTATTATTAGATCCATATTTCTCAGGTACAAAAGTAAAATGGATTCTTGATAATGTTGAAGGTGCTAGAGAAAAAGCTGAAAACGGCGATTTATTATTCGGAACAATTGATACTTGGTTAATCTGGAAATTTACAGGTGACGTTCATGTAACAGATTATTCAAACGCAAGTAGAACATTAATGTATAACATTTATGACTTGAAATGGGACGAAGAATTATTAGAATATCTTGATGTTCCAGCTTCTATGTTGCCAGAAGTTAAACCTTCAAGTGAAGTATATGGTTATACTCAAGAACATCACTTCTTCGGTGAGAAAATTGCAATCGCTGGTGTAGCAGGTGACCAACAAGCTGCATTATTCGGACAAGCTTGCTTCGAAAGTGGAGAAGTTAAGAACACATACGGTACTGGTGGATTTATGTTAATGAACACTGGTGAAAAAGCTGTAAAATCTGAAAGTGGCTTATTAACAACTTTAGCTTATGGTCTAGACGGAAAAGTAAACTACGCATTAGAAGGTAGTATTTTCGTATCAGGATCAGCTATTCAGTGGTTAAGAGATGGTTTAAGAATGATTAAATCAGCACCAGCTTCAGAAGATTATGCTAATCGTGTTAAATCTACAGAAGGCGTATACGTCGTACCAGCGTTTGTTGGTTTAGGTACACCTTATTGGGATGCAGATGCTAGAGGTGCAATCTTCGGCTTAACACGTGGTACTGAAAAAGAACATTTCATTAGAGCAACTTTAGAATCATTATGTTACCAAACTAGAGATGTGTTAGAAGCAATGGAAAAAGATTCTGGAATTAATGTTGAAACATTAAGAGTTGATGGCGGTGCTGTTAAGAATAATTTCTTAATGCAATTCCAAGCTGATATTGTAAATACGCCAGTAGAAAGACCAGAAGTAAATGAAACAACTGCATTAGGTGCAGCATACTTAGCTGGATTAGCAGTAGGTTTCTGGAAATCTAAAGATGAGATAAAACAACGTTGGAAATTAGAAACAGAATTCAAACCTGAACTTGAAGAAGAAGAACGTGAAAAACTTTATAAAGGTTGGAAAACTGCAGTAAAAGCCACTCAAGCTTTTAAATTAGATTAAGTTGTGTTATCATATAGTTAAGTTAATATTTCGTAGAGACATGAGAGGCTTTGTTCGTACATTTTTGTAGGGATAAGTCTCTCATTTTTTTACATTTTATAGGAGGAAATGGTTATGCAACAATTATCAGCATTAAATCGTAATCAAGTTAAAGATCAACTTAAAAATACTGAATATGACGTAGTTGTTATCGGTGGAGGAATCACTGGTGCAGGTATCGCTTTAGATGCAGCGCAACGTGGTATGAAAGTAGCATTAGTAGAAATGCAAGACTTTGCACAAGGTACAAGTTCTAGAAGTACGAAATTAGTTCATGGTGGATTACGTTACTTAAAACAATTCCAAGTTGGCGTAGTTGCTGAAACTGGTAAAGAAAGAGCGATCGTTTATGAAAATGGTCCTCACGTAACAACACCAGAATGGATGTTATTACCTTTACACAAAGGCGGTAGCATGGGTCCATTTACAACATCAATCGGCTTGAAAGTTTATGATTTCTTAGCAGGTGTTAAAAAAGCTGAACGTCGTACAATGTTAAACAGAGAAGAAACAATTAAGAAAGAACCACTTGTAAAACAAGACGGTTTAAAAGCTGGTGGTTACTATGTTGAGTACCGTACAGATGATGCTCGTTTAACAATTGAAGTTATGAAACGCGCACGTGAATTTGGTGCAGATATCATTAACTATGCTAAATCAAATAAATTCTTATATAACAAAAAGAAAAAAGTATCAGGTATCGAAGTAACTGATTTATTACAAAATGAAATTTTCGAAATTAAAGGTAAAAGAGTTATCAATGCTGCAGGTCCATGGGTTGATGAAGTACGTGGTAAAGACTATTCAACAAACAATAAACAACTTAGATTAACTAAAGGTGTTCATATTGTAATAGACCAAAGCGTATTCCCATTAGGTCAAGCTGTATATTTTGATACAGAAAATGATGGCAGAATGATTTTCGCAATTCCTAGAGATGGAAAAGCTTACGTTGGTACTACTGATACAATTTATGATAATGATAAATCTTCTCCTAAAGTTACAGAAGAAGATCGTCAATATTTATTAGATGCTATTCACTATATGTTCCCAACTGTAAAAGTTGAAGATAAAGATATCGAATCAACATGGGCTGGTGTTAGACCATTAATCTTTGAAAAAGGTAAAGATCCATCAGAAATTTCTCGTAAAGATGAAATTTGGGAAGGCGATTCAGGCTTACTTACAATCGCTGGTGGTAAATTAACAGGTTACCGTCATATGGCTCAAGACATTGTTGATTTATTAAGTAAACGTCTTAAAGAAGAATATAAATTATCATTCAAACCTTGTCGTACAAAAGAAACTTACATTTCTGGCGGTAACGTTGGTGGTAGTAAAAATTATGAATCATTCGTTGAAAGTAAAGTTAAAGAAGCTAAAAACTACAACTTATCAGAAGATGCAGCACGTTATTTAGCTAGAAAATACGGATCTAATGTAGATGAAGTATTTGCTATTGCACATGCTACACAAGTTGCAGATGTTAACCTACCAATCGAAGTATATGCTGAAGTTATTTACAGCATTCAAAAAGAAATGGTTCATAAACCAACTGACTTCTTAGTACGTCGTTCAGGTCGTTTATACTTTGATATTCAATATGTATTAGATCATAAAGATGCGATAGTTGAAGTAATGGCTCAAGTATTAAATTATGATAATGATACTAAACGCGTTTATAAAGATGAATTAGAACAAGCTATTAAAGAAGCGGTTAATCCAAATGATCAACCAGCTATAGTTAAATAATTTATAATTTATTTTTTAAACCTGCTGACAACTTTTTGTCGGCAGGTTTTTTATATATTATATGATGGATTTGTGAATATATTTTTAAGCGCTATAGATTTTGCTATAATGTCTTATAAGGGAGGCGCATGTCTTTGAGACGATTTAATCATAGAATTACATTATCTACAGAACAAACTTTAGAAGTTACAATTGATAAAACGGATGAAAAACCTTATGGAATTATACATATACTGCATGGTGTGGCTGAACATAAAGATAGATATGATGCAGTAGCAGAATATTTATGTAAAAGAGGCTTTCATGTTATACGTCATAACCACCGAGGTCATGGTATGAACATAGAAGCTTCTTCAAGAGGTCATTTTAATGCATTACAAGATTTAGTCGACGACGTTAAAGAAGTAAGGGATACATTTAAAAATGAACTTAATCCGGAATTGCCATTTATATTACTTGGCCATTCTATGGGTTCGTTAGTTGCGAGACAATTTGTTCATGATTATCCAAATGATGTAGATGCTTTGATACTGTCAGGAACGGTTGTTTATCCTAAAATTCAAGGCAAATTAAACTTATATGCATTAAAGTTTGTGAATTTATTTTTTGGAAGTCGCACAAAATCAAAGTTTATTAATAATATTGCTTTTAAGACAATGAATCGACAACATAAAGATTTAAATAAAGATAATAAATGGTTAAGTCAAAGTGATGAAAATCGTGAGCAATATGAAAAAGATATGTATTCAGGATTTCCGATTTCACATAAAGTACTTCTAGAAACAGTAAAGGCTTCTGTCCAAACTAAGAAAATCAGTTATATTAAACAACAAAATTTAAATATGCCGATTTTACTAGTATCAGGTAAAGAAGATCACTTTGGTGGATTTGGTAATGGTATTAAACAGTTAGCTTCTATTTATAAACGTTCAGGTGTTAAACATGTCACAGTACAATTATATAAAAATAAGCGTCATGAAGTGTTATTTGAGACGAACCGTTATGCAGTGTATGAACATTTATATAATTGGTTGATGGTACAAATTAAACAATTAGAAAAAGAGGAAATAACAAATGAATGAAAAACCATTAATTGCAATAGTAGGACCTACTGCAGTAGGTAAAACAGAATTAAGTATTAAATTAGCCAAAGCTTTAAACGGTGAAGTTATTAATGGTGATGCCTTTCAAATTTATAAAGGTCTAGATATTGGTACAGCTAAAGTGACAGAAGAAGAAAAAGAAGGCGTTGTTCATCATTTAATAGATGTATATGAACCGGATGAACCATATTCAGTTTATCGATTTAAACAAGACTTTGAAAGAATTGTAAAGGATATTCATGATAGAGGTAAAATGCCGATACTTGTCGGTGGAACAGGTTTATATGTACAGTCGGTTTTATATGATTATAACCTTGAAGAAGAGAAAATCAGTTCTGAAAAAATGGAAATTACAAAATATAAATTAAATAAATTATCTAAATGCTCAAATATTGAATTGCACAATTATTTATATGAAATCGACCCAGAAACCGCGTCATCAGTGCATCCGAACAATCGAAAAAGAGTAGAAAGAGCTATTGAATATTACTTAAATACGAAAAAAACTTTAAGTGAAAGAAAGAAAAGCCAGACATTTTCTGGAAAATATAGTACAATATTAATTGGGATAGAAATGTCGCGCGAAACATTATATCAAAGAATTAATATGCGCGTTGACATGATGTTGCAGCGAGGATTATTAAGAGAAGTGTCTAATCTTGTTGAGAAAGGATATCAAGATTCTCAAAGTATGCAAGCAATTGGATATAAAGAATTGGTACCAGTAGTAAATGGAGAAATAGACATAGAAACCTCTACAGAACAAATCAAGCAAAATTCAAGAAGATATGCCAAACGTCAAATGACTTGGTTTAAAAACAAAATGAATGTGACTTGGTTTCAACGGGATAAACAGTCTTTAACAGAAATCGCAGACAACGTAATCCAATTATCCAAGTGAAGGGGAAAGTCATATGGCAGAGAAAGAAAATATTCAAGAAGTTTTACTTAAGAAATTCAAATCAGAAGGAACTGAACTTACGGTATTCTTATTGAATGGATTTCAAATGAAAGGGAAAATTGTCGACTTTGACGACAAAGTTGTATTATTAGATATTCAAGGGAAAGAACATCTAATTTACAAACATGCTATCTCAACTTTCGTAGATGCACAAGATGATGAAAATCAAGATAGCGAACAATAATTGTGTTTCAAATAATAAGTGGCTAGGACATTTTATTGTCTTAGCCGCTTATTTATGTGTAATCAATTATAATACTGCTTCTATTGAACTTCTCAATTGTTCAGGGCTTTTTTGTGGAGAGAATCGATTCACAACTTCTCCATCTTTATTCACTAAGAACTTTGTAAAGTTCCATTTAATTGACCCATTTAAAATACCTTTTTTAGCAGAAGTCAAATATTCATATAGAGGATGTTGTTCTGAACCTTTAACTTTTATTTTTTCATGCATTGGGAAAGTTACACCATAATTTAATTTGCAATTTTGGTATGCTTCATAAGAGTCGCCAGGTTCTTGATTACCAAATTGATTACATGGGAATCCTAACACCACGAAATCTTGATCTTTATAATCTTGGTATAAAGCTTCTAAACCTTCAAATTGAGGTGTGAACCCACATTCACTTGCTGTATTAACAATTAAAATAGCTTTTCCTTTATACTCAGATAATGAATATTCTTCACCGTTCGTTTTTGCAACAACGAAGTCATAAATTGACATTGCCATCACTCCTTTTCTTAATTCTATTATAATCAAAAATTTATCAAAGTCATATCAATTTGCATGCATGTTTATATGTTAAAATATATTTAAAGTGAGCGTGATAAAAATGAAAAATGATATGAAGTCGACAAAACATGAAACAGAAAAAGTAATCCTGTTAGCAATTCATGATAAAAAAGATGATGAAGCAACATTTAAATCAACAGTTCAAGAATTGGAATCTCTTGCTGTTACAAGCCAACTAGAAGTCATGGAACTCTTCACTCAAAAAAGAGAGCGACCTGATCAACAGTATTATTTTGGTAAAGGTAAAATTGAAGAAGTCATTGAATATATCGAATTGAATGATATTAAAGTGAATGCAGTCATTGCAAATGATGAATTGACAACTGCGCAATCGAAACATTTAGATGAGTTATTTAACACAAAAATTATAGACCGCACTCAATTGATTTTAGAAATTTTTGCGCAAAGAGCTTCAAGTAGAGAAGGTCAATTGCAAGTTGAATTAGCACAGTTAGATTATTTATTGCCGAGATTATCTGGACACGGCAAAAGCTTATCTCGTTTAGGTGGCGGAATTGGTACGAGAGGTCCAGGTGAAACGAAATTAGAAACAGATAGAAGACATATTCGTACTAGAATGAATGAAATAAAGCATCAATTAGAAACAATCGTTTCTCATCGTTCACGTTATAGAGAACGACGTCAACATAATCAAGCATACCAAGTTGCATTAATTGGTTATACAAATGCCGGTAAATCTTCGTGGTTTAATCAGTTATCAAATGATGAAACATTCGAACAAGATTTGTTATTTGCGACTTTAGATCCTAAATCTCGCGCCATTACAATAAATGACGGGTTTAACGTGATACTTTCTGATACAGTTGGGTTTATTCAGAAGTTGCCTACAACATTGATCGCAGCATTTAAATCGACTTTAGAAGAAGCGAAATATGCGCAATTACTCGTTCATGTTGTAGATGCAAGCCATCCACACTATATGGAACAGTATGAAACGGTTATGACTTTAGTTAATCAATTAGATATGGGACATATTCCGATGTTGGTCGTATTTAATAAAAAAGATTTAGCGCCTTCTAATCATTCAGCGATATCAGGACAATCTATATTTGTTTCAGCAAAAGGTTATAATGATAAAGCTATATTTAAAGAAAAATTAGTCGATATGATTAAAGAAACAATGGATTACTACGAAATGGATATTCCATCAAGGGATGCTGACAAATTATATTGGCAAAAAAAACATACTTTAGTTGAGAAAATGGATTTTGATGAAGAAACAGAAACATATCACATAAAAGGTTATAAACAGAAATAAGAGGTAAACAAATGGAACAGAAATTAAAAGAATTAATTATTGATGTAGAAAAAGAATTAAGACCATACTTTGATCAAATCGAACATAATGCATTAATCGCACAAGAACATGTACTTGATGCATTTCATGAAGTGAAAATCACTGAATCAGACTTAATCGGTACAACTGGATATGGATACGACGATGTAGGTCGAGATCATTTAGAAGATGTTTATAGTAAAGTATTTAAAGCTGAAGACAGTTTAGTAAGACCTCAAATTATTTCAGGTACGCACGCTATTACATTAGCGCTTAACAGCCAACTGAAATATGGAGACGAATTATTATATATTACAGGAACACCTTATGATACGTTATTAGAAGTAATCGGTATAAATGGTAATGGTATAGGAAGTTTTATCGAACAAGGTATCACATACCGAGAAGTACCATTGAAACAAAATGAAATAGATATTCATTCAGTGTTAGAAAATATTAATGAAAATACTAAAGTCATTGCGATACAAAGATCTAAAGGTTATAGTTCGCGACCTTCATTAACAATTGCACAAATTGAACAAGCAATCAATGCGATTAAAGAAACATATCCAGATAAAATTGTCTTTGTAGATAATTGTTATGGAGAATTTGTTGAGGATAAAGAACCCATTGAAATTGGTGCAGATTTAATAGCAGGTTCTTTAATTAAAAATCCAGGAGGTGGTTTAGCTAAAATTGGCGGTTATATTTCAGGAAAAGCTGACCTGATAGAACGTTGTGCATACAGATTAACAGCACCAGGAATTGGTAAAGAAGCGGGCGCATCTTTAGGAAGTTTACCAGAAATGTATCAAGGGTTCTTCTTAGCACCACATGTTGTCAGTCAAAGTTTGAAAGGTGCATTATTCACTTCTCGCTTGCTAGAAAAATTAAATATGACAACGACACCGCATTATCAAGATAAACGTACAGATATTATTCAATCTGTTACTTTTGAAACAAAAGAACAAATGATTGCATTTTGTCAGTCGATACAACACGCATCTCCAATTAATGCGCATTTTAGTCCGATGCCTAGCTATATGCCAGGTTATGAAGATGATGTTATCATGGCTGCAGGTACATTTATTCAAGGATCATCAATTGAGTTAACGGCAGATGGTCCAATTAGACCACCATATGAAGCTTACATTCAAGGTGGCTTAACTTATGAACATGTTAAAATTGCGATAACGCGTGCTGTACAGCATTTAATCAAGCAAAACCTTGTTGAATTATAAAAAGATGTAAGGTTTCCTGACATTCATTTGTTTTCTGAAAATTTATGTGCTAAATTTATAACAAGTTCTTACTAAAGGAGGCGGTCGTGCTGTCAAGAGACATAATCAGAAGAAACATGGCCGTGTTCCCGATTGGTGTCGTAATCAAGTTAACAGAGCTAACAGCCAGACAAATCAGATACTATGAAAGCAATGAGCTCGTTTCGCCCAAAAGGACTGAAGGTAATCAACGGTTATTTTCTTTAAATGACCTTGAACGATTACTGGAAATTAAAAATCTTATCGAAAAGGGATTTAATATGAAAGGGATCAAACAAATTCTTTTAGAAGAAGAAAATGACCTTTCTGAAGAAGAACTGAAGATGAGAGAGCGGGTAATTAGAGGAACTTCTAAAACAGAGGGACCACTTAACCGTGGAGATTTATCAAGATTTTTTAATTAAAAACTGGAGGATAATCACATGGCTAAACAAACTTTTACAAAAGAAGATATTTTTCGTTTTGCTGACGAAGAAAACGTACGTTATTTAAGATTACAATTTACTGACATTTTAGGTACAATTAAAAACGTTGAAGTACCAATTGCACAATTAGAAAAAGTATTAAACAATGAAATGATGTTTGACGGTTCTTCAATTGAAGGATTCGTGCGAATTGAAGAATCGGATATGTATTTATGTCCTGACTTAGACACTTGGGTAATTTTCCCTTGGACTGCAGGAAAAGGCAAAGTAGCACGATTAATTTGTGATATTTACAATCCGGATGGCAAACCATTCCCTGGTGATCCACGTACAAACTTAAAACGTGTATTAAAAGAAATGGAAGAGTTAGGATTTACAGATTTCAACTTAGGACCTGAACCAGAATTCTTCTTATTCAAATTAGATGAAAAAGGAGAACCAACATTAGAATTAAACGATAATGGTGGATACTTCGACTTAGCACCTACAGATTTAGGTGAAAACTGTCGTCGTGATATCGTTCTAGAATTAGAAGATATGGGCTTTGATATTGAAGCAAGTCACCACGAAGTAGCACCTGGTCAACATGAAATCGACTTTAAATATGCAGATGCTATAACAGCATGTGATAACATTCAAACATTCAAACTAGTTGTAAAAACAATTGCACGTAAACATAACTTGCATGCGACATTCATGCCAAAACCATTATTTGGTGTAAACGGAAGCGGAATGCACTTTAACGTTTCATTATTCAAAGGTAAAGAAAATGCATTCTTCGATCCAAATGGAGAAATGCAATTAACTGATGATGCATATCACTTTATTGCTGGTATCTTGAAAAATGCACGTGGATTTACAGCAGTATGTAACCCATTAGTAAATTCATATAAACGTTTAGTGCCTGGTTATGAAGCACCATGTTATATCGCATGGAGTGGTCAAAACCGTTCACCATTAGTAAGAATACCTGTATCGCGCGGATTATCAACTCGTGTTGAAATTCGTTCAGTAGACCCAGCAGCTAACCCTTACTTAGCATTAGCTACTATCCTTGAAGCTGGATTAGATGGTATTAAAAATAAATTAACACCACCAGAATCAGTAGATCAAAACATCTATGAAATGGATAGAGAAGAACGTGAAGCGGTAGGCGTACAAGACTTACCATCAACACTTTATACAGCTGTTAAAGCAATGAAAGAAAATAAAGTTGTTAAACAAGCATTAGGTAATCATATCTATCGCCAATTCATACAATCTAAATCATTAGAGTGGGATTATTACAGAACACAAGTATCAGAATGGGAAAGAGATCAATATATGAAGCAATACTAATTGCTATTAACCCTCAAAGCTTATGCTTTGAGGGTTTTTTTGTCTGGATTTTGGGGGGAGTGTGGGGATGTGTTATAGAAGTTAAAATATGGTGGAGGCGTTAGTAACAAAAGTTGGGCGAAGTGTAACTAAGGCAAGCCATACTAACAAAAGTCGAAGGAATTGTAACTAAGAGCGCCTATGGTAATGGACCGTCTACACTTAATTGGACAACTTCTCTTTAAAGAAGTTGTCCAATTAAGTGTAGACGGTCCATATTAAAAGTTTGAGAGTAGAAATAAAGAATGGGGATTCATATTATAGACAACAAACTGATGAAGAATTAAAAAAAGATTTCACTTCATTCTCTGATGAAAATACAAAGTTATATATTAAAGAAATGAAACGTGCTGATACTATAAGGTTTATCACATATGTTTTACTTATAATAGGATTTTTTGGAATAATATTAGGCCTATATTAAAAAAAGACCACCTACAGAGAGGTGATCTTTAAGTTTGTAGTGGGAGTGTAAAATAAACTGTGTAAGTAGAGAACGTACGACTCTACTTCACAGTTTATTTTTTATATAATCTAGCGCGCTATCGCTTACTAT
>NZ_JAJNIU010000025.1:0-34461 GCF_022386355.1 Mammaliicoccus sp. L-M44
CTACACAACTATGTAAGCTATACGCAAATTGTTTTTCTCTTTCACCTTTAACATAGTAACCAGCTTCTGGATCGGTAGTACTGACTTTCTTTTTTCTTCATTAACATAAGGGTGGTTATTAATTACTCGTGATACGGTACTTGGTGAAACGCCAGCTCGTTTAGCTACTTCTTTTAAATTTGTCATTTACTTACTCCCTCGATTATACTTATTACTATGCTATTATTTTAGCATATAAGTTGAACTATATTTACTAAGATAAAGTAGGTGTAAATCATTAAACAGCAATTTTATGAATTAGAATGTGCACATTTGGATGCTAGTAATAGAATGGATAAGTCGTTTATCTTAACTTTACTTGATGATGATTTTAAAGAAATAGGTAAGTCGGGCAAAATGATATATAAACGTGATATTGAAGAGGGGACTTTACATACATTTGAATATGAGATTTCGAATTTTATAGTTGAAAAAATTCAAAAAGGAATTGTCTTAACGACTTATGAATTAATCAATAAAACTGATCATATAACAACTAAACGGAGTACTTTATGGATTAGAAAACAATCAGAGTGGAAGATGAGATTCCATCAAGGAACAACAGTAAAAAAATGACTACAATTTTGTAGTCATTTTTTTGTCTTTATTTCCGCTTTACTAATTCAGGCTCAAGATTACAGACATTAGGTTGATTTTCCTTAGATTCAATTGCATTGAGAAGGATATTAACTAATGTTTCAGCAATTTTCCTAGTAGGGACACCGACTGAATGAATCACTGTATCCATATGGTCAAATTGAGGTACATTGTCGTATGAGTATACAATATGTTGATCTAATGAATCTTTTAAAGTGTGCACGAGTCCTAAAGTAATATCGTAACTTCCGCAAATGATACCTTCTGGCAACGTATGATTAGTCAAATATGACTTTAATGCAAAAAATGTATCTTCAGCTGATAGTCCTTTTGAATCAATCATATTATATTCAAGATTGTGTTCTTTACAATAACGTTCAAAAGTTTCTTTCTTTATAATTTGTCGAATATCATCGGTGTTGAGATCTCCAATATAACAAATATTTGTTATATTATTTTGCATTAAATCATCTAATGAAAGAATCATTGCTTGTTTATGATTAACATTTACAATAGGATATTCGAGCTCTCGGTCTGTACCATAAGCTACTACTGGGATATTTGAACTAATGATACTTGGTAGGGTAGAAGCTTCACCTTCATCAAATACGATGATGCCATCAAAACGTAATTCTAAAAATTTATGCGCAGCAGTTTCCACATCATCGATTGATACAGACATAAAATATCCAGTATTCTTTAAAAAGTTATTGATTTCTGAAACAAGAGTTGATACTGCAACTCTGTCTACTGATGGCCAAATGAGTCCAATTGTTTGGCTCTTATTTGAGACTAAAGAGCGAGCGGAATTATTAGGTATATAATTCATTTCTTTTGCCTTTTGCTGTATGCGCTCTGTTGTTTCAGCAGTAACTAAAGGAGAATTTTTTAACGCTTTACTTACTGTTGAATAACTAACACCACAGGCATTTGCTATGTCTTTTAATGTTACAGCCATGTGAGTCTCCTTTAAATATTATTTTCTATATTATACCATAAGCACACATTTTCTATAAATAACAACGTTGTTATTTTGTTTCATTTGATTTATACTTATCAATAAGTATTAAAGAAGTAGTCAATTTGATTACTTTTTTAAAATTAATGGGGGATGAGAGATGAAAAAAATTTTACTGTTAATTGTAAGCGTATTCACAGTTTTGTATGGATGCCAACAAAGTGACGCACAAGATAAAGATGTTAAGACTTTAACACTAGCACACAACCAATCTACAACGCATCCAGTACATAAATCGTTAGAAGAATTTAAAAAAGAAGTAGAAAAGAAATCTCATGGAAAATTAAAAATTAAAATATATGCGAACGGACAACTTGGAAGTGAACGGGAAGCAATTGAAATGACTCAAACAAATGCCATTCAATTCACAAAAGTGTCAGCAAGTGCACTTGAAAGTTTCTCTGAGTCGTATTCTTTATTTAGCATGCCATATCTATTTAAATCTCAAGATAGTTTTCGATCTATTATGAAAAAACCTGAAGTACAAAATTCATTCTTTAATACGACTAAAGACAACGGGTTTGTAGGTATTACTTACTATGACTCAGGATTAAGAAATATATATACAAAAGATAGAGAAATAAAGACGAATAAAGACTTACATGGTTTAAAAACACGTGTTCAGCCAAGTAAAACAAGTGTGCAACTTGTTAAGTCATTAGGTGGTACGCCAACTCCAATGGCATTTGGTGAAGTTTATACAGCACTTCAATCTGGTGTTATTGATGCAGCTGAGAATAATGAAACAGCATTGACCGACAATAAACATGGAGAAGTTGCAAAAAATTATTATAATACTGAGCATGCTATCGTTCCTGATATTTTAATTATGAATAAGGATGCATACAATGATTTAACGAAAGAAGAAAAAGGATGGATAAAAAGCGCAGCAAGATCATCTACTGAAAAGCATGAAGTCATCTGGGATAAAGCCATTAAAGAGGCAATTAAATCAGCTAAAGAAGATATGAATGTGAAATTCCATGATGTAGATAAGTCTACTTTCAAAAAAGCTGTAAAACCTCTACAAGAAGAATTTAAAAATAATAAAGGAACAGAAAAACAATACAAATTGATTAAGGAGGCAGAACAAAATGAATAAATTAACACATTATATTGATAGAACTTTGCTTTCTGTGTCTGGTGTATTGATAACTGTAATGGTCATTTTATCAGTTTGGCAAGTGATAACAAGATATATATTGAACACGCCAAGTACGACAAGTGAAGAAATCATTCGCTTCTTGTTAATCTGGTTTGCGTTGTTAAGTGCAGCATATGTATTTGGTAAGAAAAAACATATTGCCATTTTATTTATAAGAGAAAAGTTTCCTCTTAAAGCACAGTTATTTATAGAAAGACTCACGAATATCATTATTTTATTAGTTGCTTTAATTTTGATGATATACGGTGGTATTAAAATTGTAGCACTTACTTGGACACAATATGCACCAGCTACAGGTGTTTCAATGGCATTAATGTATGGTGCATTACCAATTTCAGGACTTTTTATTGCATTTTATTCAATTCGAGGCATTATAACAAATGAGTTACCAGAAAATGATGAAGGCGGTGAAGTGTAATGACAACAATTGCTGGAATCGTATTATTTGTATCTTTAGCAATATTTTTAGCATTTGGTATTCCAATCGCTATTTCAATTATTTTAAGTTCATTATTAACGTTAATACTTATTTTCCCGTTTGATGTCACAATACTTACTGCTGCCCAAAGAATGGTAACTGGTATTGATAACTTTACAATGCTTGCCATTCCGTTATTTGTACTAGCTGGAATATTGATGAATAACGGTGGTATTGCGTTTAGATTAATTAACTTTGCAAAAGTGTTAGTAGGTAGATTACCTGGTTCTTTAGCACATACGAATATTGTGGGGAATATGTTGTTTGGTTCGATTTCAGGATCAAGTGTTGCAGCTGCTGCAGCAATGGGAAGAATCATGACACCGATGGAAACAACACAAGGTTATAAAAAATCATATTCTGCAGCTGCCAATATTGCTTCAGCACCTTCAGGATTATTAATTCCACCAAGTTCATTATTGATTGTTTATTCACTAGTAAGTGGTGGAACATCAATTGCTGCATTATTTATTGCAGGTTACATTCCTGGAATTCTATGGGGCCTAGGTTGTATGGTTGTTGCTTACTTTTTAGCTAAAAAACATGGCTATCCAGTTTCTGAAAAAGTGAGTTGGAAAGATAAATTATTTTTAACTTTAGATGCTATTCCAAGTTTACTATTAATTATTATCGTAATCGGTGGTATTGTAGCTGGAATATTCACAGCAACAGAGGGTGCAGCTGTCGCAGTTCTATATGCGTTTATACTGTCACTTATTTATAAAAATTTAAAAATTAAAGATATACCTGCGATTATTATAGAAACAGTAGAAATTACAGGTATGATTTTATTCTTAATTACAGCATCTGCATTATTCTCACTCGTTATGAGTTTTACAGGATTACCAGAAGCAATTTCTGGCGGCATATTATCATTAACTGAAAATCCAATTTTATTATTACTGTTAATGAATTTAATTTTATTAATCATCGGTACATTTATGGACATAACACCAGCAGTACTTATATTCACTCCAATTTTCTTACCGATTGCAGAAAGTATCGGATTAGATCCAGTTCATTTCGGTATAGTAATCGCATTTAACTTATGTATAGGTAATATAACACCTCCAGTAGGTAGTGCGTTATTTGTTGGTAGTAGTGTTGCAAATGTACGAATTGAAAGTGTCATTAAGACATTAATACCATACTTTATTATTTTAATTATACTGTTGTTATTAATTACGTTCGTACCACAATTATCGTTATTTTTACCAAAATTACTTGGGCTATAGGAAAGGTGAGTATTTATGAGTTTAATTAAAGAAAATTTTATTGTTCAATCTGAAAAAGGACAGGCTTTATACAATATAGCTAAAGATATACCAATTTTTGATTTTCATTGTCATTTAGATCCGAAAGAAATTTATGAGAATAAACCTTTTAATACGATTACTGAAGTTTGGCTAAAACATGATCATTATAAATGGCGTTTAATGCGCGCATACGGAATAGATGAGTCGTATATTACTGGAGACAAAACTGATAAAGAAAAATTCGAAGCATTTATAAGTTTATTGCCTAAAAGTATTATGAATCCGATATATCACTGGTGTCATTTAGAATTAGCAAGGTATTTCGATATCAATGAAAATTTAAATAAAATTGATAAAGATCAATTATATAATCAGTTAAATGAAAGTTTACAACAACCAGAATTTCTTCCAAGAAAATTAATAGAAAGAAGTAACGTCCAAATTATCTGTACAACGGATGATCCATGTGATGATTTGAAATATCATCAATTACTTCGTGAGGATAAGTCTTTTGATGTCAAAGTGTTACCAACATTTAGATCTGATCGTTATATCGCTTTAACGAAAGATAATGTAGAAGCATCTATTAACCAATTAGAAATTGCTACAGAAACAAAAATAAATCATGTGGAAGAATATATTAATGCGCTCAATGAACGTATTGAATACTTCCATCAAAATGGCGCAAGAAGTTCTGATCAAAGCTTTGCTAAAGTACTTAAAGTGGATGTAACTAAAGACCAAGCTGAACAGTATTTTGAACAAATTAAACATGGTGAAGACTTAGATGAGGAGGATTTAAGTAGATTATCTGGATATATTTTAACCGAAGTAAGTAAAACGTATAAAAAATATAATTGGGTTGTACAGTTTCATCTTGGACCAGTGAGAAACAATAATACATTATTGTTTGAAGAAGTTGGTCCAGATGCTGGATTTGATAGTGTAGGTGATATGCTCAGTTCTACTGATTTAAATAGATTTTTAGATCATTTAAATCAAAATGATGCATTATCAGATACAATTATTTATCCTAATAATGCAAATGATCACTTAATGGTGCAAGCAACAGCTGGAAACTTTACTTCAGATAAAGTCAAAGTGCAACTAGGTGCTGCATGGTGGTTCAATGATACTAAAGAAGGAATGGAACAACATTTAGTAGAATATGCAAATGTTGGATTGTTATCTACTTTCGTTGGTATGTTAACTGATTCAAGAAGTTTATTATCATATACAAGACATGAATATTTTAGAAGAATTTTATGTGAAATGATTGGTAAACGTGTGGAAAGAGGAGAAATCATTGATGATGATGAAATTCTTTCTGAAATTATTAAGGATATATGCTTTAATAACGCCGTGTCACTATATAATATTGAAGGCATAGATACTATATAAAAATAGAGAACCTAAGACGATATTGTCTTAGGTTCTTATTTATTTAGAACTTTAGATTTTCAATTGTTTTTAAATCATCTTGATAAACTGGTATCGTTGCGCCTTTTACTACAAATGTTGGGATATGTTGTAAAGTCGTTTTTACGGTTATTGTTTGACCATCTTCAAATTGTTCGCCGCTATGAAAATCAATCCAACCCTTGCTGTTTTTAGGTAAATAGACTGTTCTTTCTAGTTGAGCTTTTTCTACGATAGGGGCAATTAACATATGCTCACCTAACATAAATTCTTCATTTTCTTCAAAAGTATTTATATCACTTTCAAATTGGTAAAAAGTTGGTCTAATAATTGGTTCATATGCTTCATGTGCCTGTACAACTAATGACTGAAGATATGGTTTAAGCTTTTCATGGAAGTGCATGGCTTGTTTAACTTCAGATAAGACTTCATTATGCATCCAAGGTTCATTTACAGAACCATCATCATTCCATGAGTGGATTGAAAATCTTGGATAATAAGCACCACATTGTACCCATCTTAAAAATAATTCTGCTTCTGGTTTATCACCAGAAAAACCGCCAATATCATGGCCAAAGTTATAAACACCAGATAGACTTAACCCAATTGCCATAGCATTATTATATTTTAATGTATGCCAACTCGTATAGTTATCACCCGTCCAAGTTTGAACGTATTTACTCATACCAGCTGCACCAGATCTACTTATGATATATGGATATTGTTCTTTATGATATTTTTGTTGAATCTCTCTTGATGCTTTCATCATTAATATAGGCATGATTGCTTTATAATCTTGGAAATTTGCTTCATTGCCGAAACCATTTACTTTAGCTTTATCATCCCAAATTTCGAATTCGTTATTATCATTCCATGTACAGTTAACATGATTAGATAATAATTGTTGTTCTATTTTAGATTGCCACCATTTAATAGTGTCTTTATTAGTAAAGTCTAAATAGTATCCTTTTTCATCCCAAAATTGTACAAGAAGCGGTTTACCATTCATATCTTTAATAAATCCATCAAATGCTAATACTTCATCTAGTAAAGGATGATCTGTAAGTAGGGTAGGTTTAATATTCGCAACTAATTCTACATTTTGATCTGTATAAGCTTTACCAAAAGATTTTGGGTCTTTAAATTTATCGTAATTCCAATTAAAAACGTATCTCTTATCATGAATGGATGTATAACCTGATGAAAGGTGGAAAGATCTAATCGTTATATTATGTGTGTTACATTGATTTAGAAAAGATATCAGTCTTTCATCTGAATTTGGCAAATCTGTGTATTGCATTGTTGAGCCAGAATATGACAAACTCCATTCAGGCATGAGTGTTGGTCTACCTGTTAAATGACTAAAACGCGTCGTTACTTGTTGAATAGATGGACCGGCAATAACGTAATAATCAAGAAAATCTGATTTAGTTTCATAATATCTATAATGACCGTGATAATTATCTAACTCTTGTCCAAGATCTACAATAGAGTCTTGATAATCATCGTAGAAGATACCAAATGATATATTTTCATCAGTTTTGTATGTGAGATAATAAGGAATATGTTTATAAAGAGGATCAGTCGTTTCAGCATTATAGCCCATAGCATCTATATTTTTCATTCTGAATCGTCTGCCATGTTTATTCACTTTTCCGCTCTTTTCACCGAGACCAAAATACATTTCATTTTTATCTCTATTTAAATAATGACAAGTCGGATGATTTCTTGATATTTGATGTTGATAACTGCCTGTCTTACGGTCTTGCATAATTTTAATTTCTTTGTCAGATGAACTTATATCATACCAACTACAATAGAAATCTTCTTTATCAATGATAAGTTTTAATGACTTTGTCTTAATTATAATATTGTTTTGTTCTTCTGAAATTTCATATTGTGGACATGAAAAGTTAGATTGGTCGTATCTAGAGAGACCTTCGAAAGGTAATTCAGTATCTCCAGGTGTAATGGTCCAAGTCGGTAAAGTGATCTCTTTCTCTGTAGAAGATTTAATATTGATTAAGTAATCTTCTAATATGCGGATTGTAAAGAAATGCTCGTTTTGCTTGTCACTGATTACAATTGTATTTTTATCTTGTGAAATCATATTAAACATGTAAAAATCCTCCTATAACAACGTTGTTATTTAAACTATTACATTAAACTATACCAAAGTAAAGTAAAATAGTAAAAATAGCATTGTCTATAAAAATAAAGTCATATATCATTAATACATATTATTTCAGGAGGCATTTTATGGATAAACATTTCACAGTAAAGGAATTTTTCTTTAATATTTTAAATGGTATAGGTGTAGGCATTGTTATAGCATTAATACCTAACGCCATACTTGGTGTGTTATTTAGTTATTTATCACAGTTTCATCCGCTATTAGAAATGTTTAATCAAGCATTATTACTTATGCAGTTTGCGATGAGTTTTATTATAGGCATCGTTGTTGCACATCAATTTAAATTCCAAGCTACTGATGCAGTTATGATTGGTGCTGCAGGATTAATAGGTTCAGGCGCTGTGAAAATACAAAATGGTCAATTTATATTTGTAAGTATAGGGGATGTCGTCAATTTAATCGTTGTTTTAATTATCAGTTGTTACTTGATGATTAAATTGAAAGGAAAATTTGGTTCTTTAGATATGTTGATTATGCCAATTATTATTTCAGTTGTCAGTGGATTTATAGGTATGCTGACACTTCCATATGTTAGTAATGTAACAAAAGGTATCGGCAAATTAATAGAACAATTTTCTACATTGAATCCTTTAATGATGTGTATATTAATTGCGATTACTTATGCATTATTAATGGTAACGCCAATTTCAGTTGTAGCAATTGCTACTGCGGTCGGTTTAAATGGTTTAAGTTCAGGAGCTGGCAATATGGGGATTGTTGCTGCATGTGTGACTTTCTTAATGGGGTCATGGAAAGTAAACGATAAAGGTATCAATATCGTACTTATTATCGGAGCTGCTAAAATGATGATTCCAGTATATTTTAAAAATCCTATCATCGCAGTACCATTAATCATAAATGGACTAATGAGTGGATTACTAACTTATTTTGTTGGCATAAAAGGTACGCCAATGTCTACCGGATTTGGTTATACCGGATTTGTTGGACCAGCAAACGCATTAAAATTTATGGAAGGATCAGTATTTTTAAATATTTTAATACTTGGCGTAGCATATTTCGTCATACCGTTTTTATTTGCATATATCGTACATAAAGTTTGTTTAAAAATACTTCCAAAATACAATCAAGAAATGTTTTTATTTAAAGAGAATAATTAAAATGTAGAGTAGGCTGAGACAAGAAAAATGTCTCAGCCTTTAAATATGTCTGAATACTGGTGTCGTTATTAGCAAGTTTGGCGAGAAGTGCAAATACTGGGTGCGTTATTAGCAGATTTGGTTAGAAGTGCAAATAAGGATATCAGTAATTACAATTCTCAGTAGTTTTGTAATTAAGGCTGTCCATAGTAACAATTCAGCCGAGTTTTGTAATTATGGCTATCCATAGTAACACTTCGGTAGACTTTTGTAATTAACAACCCCGTTATATACAAGTTTGGCAAGAAGTGTTCACAAGGCCATCGTTACGAACAAGTATAGACAAATCTGTTCATAAGGATGCTAATTAGTTTCACTTCTTGATAAATAAGTTATTCACCATATTACATACACTTTTAATTGTAAGAATATTATGAAAAATAGATTGTTTGTTTTCATAAAGTGTTGTAGAATTAATCATTATTTATTTCTTACTGAAAGGAAGAACGAATTATGCGATTTAAATTATTTAATATAAGAGAAGATGAAAAGCCTTATGCATATCAGTGGGGTCAAACTAATGGTCATGAAATTGAATGTACGGAAGAGGATTTAACTTTAGAAAATGTCCATACTTTATCGTCTTTTGATGGTGTGAGTACTCAACAGTTATTTAAGTTTGATGACAGAATATACGAAGCACTTAAGGATGTTGGTATTAAACAAATTGCTGGTCGTGCGGCTGGGTTTGATATGTTTAATTTAGATGAAGCTGCAAAACATGATATAAAAATTACAAATATTCCTTCATATAGTCCAAATGCGATAGCGGAATTTGCAGTTTGTAGAGCACTAGAATTAATAAGAAACATTAATAAAATAAATAAAAAAGTAGAACATCAAGATTTTACTTGGGATGAAACAGTAATCGCTAAAGAACTAAGAAGTATGACGGTACTGGTTATAGGTGTTGGTAGAATAGGTAAAGTGTCAGCACAATTATTTAAAGGATTTGGTGCGGAAGTGATCGGGTATGACCCTTATGATCAATCGTTAAGCGATATTGAATATGTACAAAGTTTACAAGAAGGATTATCTAAAGCCGATTTAATCACATTACATGTTCCAGCAAATGAAGAAACGACATATATTATTAATGAAGAGACGATTAAATATATGAAAAATGGTGCATATTTAGTGAATACAGCTAGAGGTGCGACAGTGAAGACTAATGATGTCATTCAAGCATTAAATAGCGGTAAATTACATAGTGTAGCGTTAGATGTATATGAAAATGAGTTTGCATATTTCTCATATGATTATACAGACAAAGAAATTGAAGATCCTACTTTAAAAGAATTGATGTCACGTGACGATGTATTAATTTCACCTCATATTGCATTTTATACACAGACAGCCGTACAAAATATGGTTGAAATTTCATTAGATAGTGCACTTGAAGTTATCACAACTGGATACAGTGAAAATGAAGTTCAACTAAGTAAAGTATGAATGAACGTTCGTTCATACTTTTTTATAAAAAGCTATTGCATAAAATTTCATAAATGCGTATAATAATGAATATTATTAATTCAGGAGGTAACGAATTTGAAAAGATATGTATTTACTAAAGTAGTTATAGCAACAATTTGTTTACTACTTACAATTCCTTATTTAGCCCCCATAAAGTCACAAGCTGCAGAAACTGATCAATGGGATAAAGCTAAAGAACGAGGCGAGTTAAGAGTAGGCTTATCAGCAGATTATGCACCTTATGAGTTTGAGCACACTAAAGATGGTGAACGTGAATATGCTGGGATAGATATTGAACTTGCTAAAAAAATTGCAAAAGACAATGATATTAAACTTAAGATTGTGAATATGCAATTTGATAGTTTACTAGGTGCTTTAAAAACTGGAAAAATCGACATGATTATTTCTGGTATGGCTCCAACTCCTGAGAGAAAGAAACAAGTTGATTTTTCTGATGATTATATGGAAGTTAATCAAAGAATGATTATACAGAAAAAAGATAAAGACAAATTAAAAACGATTGATGATTTTAAAGGAAAAATGGTCGGTGTGCAAAAGCAAACGACTCAAGAAGAATTGGCAAAAACAGAAATGCCAGAATCTCAAGTTAGCTCATTAACGAGAGTACCGGAAGTTATTATGTCACTTAATTCTGGAAAAGTAGACGGCATGATTATTGAAGGACCTGTTGCTGATGCATATTTAGAGAAGAATCCTAATTTAACATATTCAGATGTTACATTTTCAGATGCAGACAAGACAACAGCCATTGCATTACCGAAAAATTCACCTGAATTAATGAAGAGAGTTAATAAGAGTGTTAAAGAAGTTCGAGACAATAATTTGATTAAAGACTATCAAGATAAAGCGACAGAAGCAATGTTCGATGATGGTTCTTTCTTCAGTAAATATGGTTCATATTTCTTACATGGTGTAGGTTATACGATTCTATTATCATTCTTAGGTGTAGTAGCAGGGGCATTAATTGGTTGCTTCTTAGCGCTTATGAAATTAAGTAATAGTAAAATATTTAAATCGATAGCTTCAGTTTACATCGAATTTATAAGAGGTACACCATTACTCGTTCAAGTATTCTTAGTTTATTTCGGTACAACAGCAGTACTTGGCTTAGATTTATCAGCATTAATTTGCGGTATTATCGCACTCATCATTAACTGTAGTGCTTATATTGCAGAAATTATTAGAGCTGGTATTAACGCAGTAGATAATGGCCAAATGGAAGCGGCTAGATCATTAGGATTAAATAAATCGCAAGCTATGACTAAAGTTATCTTGCCACAAGCCATTAAAAATATTTTACCTGCATTAGGTAATGAATTTGTAACAGTTATTAAAGAATCTTCTATAGTTTCTGTTATCGGCGTAAGTGAATTGATGTTTAATGCTCAAGTTGTTCAAGGGGCATCATTTGATCCATTTACACCATTATTAGTAGCAGCAGTATTGTACTTTATCTTAACGTTTACGTTATCTAGAGTGATGTACTTTGCTGAAAGGAGGTTTAGTGTAAGTGATTAAAGTTAACGATTTACACAAATCATTTGGTAAAAATGAAGTATTGAAAGGTATTAATTTAAATATTGAAAAAGGGGAAGTTGTTGCGATTATCGGCCCATCTGGTAGTGGTAAAAGTACGCTTCTTAGATGTTTGAATTTATTAGAAGAACCTTCCTCTGGACAGATCGTATTTGAAAATAATGATTTAACAAATACGAAAGGTGCAAAGTTGGATCAATTAAGACAAAAAATGGGCATGGTTTTCCAAGGTTTTAATCTTTTTCCACATAAAAAAGTAATCGAAAATATTACACTAACACCTTTAACTTTGAAAAAAGGACAAAAATCCAAATTAGAAGATCAAGCTAAACAATTACTTAAAAAAGTTGGTCTAGAAGATAAAGCAGATGTTTATCCTTCTAAATTATCAGGTGGACAAAAGCAACGTGTAGCGATTGCTCGTGCGTTAGCGATGAACCCGGCAGTTATTTTATTTGATGAACCAACTTCAGCTTTAGACCCCGAAGTTGTTGGTGAAGTATTAAGTGTTATGAAAGATTTAGCCAAAGAAGGTATGACAATGGTCGTTGTAACACATGAAATGGGATTTGCTAAAAATGTCAGCGACCATGTGATATTTATGGATGAAGGAATTGTTCAAGAAGAAGGTACACCTGAACAAATATTTGATAATCCTCAAAACGAAAGAACGAAACAATTTTTATCTAAAGTATTATAATACTAAAAATAGAAGAGGTGTTTTCGTGTTAGATATAGGTATAGTCGGTGGTAGTGGATACGGAGCAATAGAATTGATGAGATTATTAAATCAGCATAAAGAAGTGAATATCAAATATGTATTCTCGCATTCGAAATCTGGTCAAGATATAAAGGAAACATATCCACATTTACAAAATAATATTATTGAACAATTCACAAGTTTAGATGTAGAAACAGTGCAATGTGACTTAATATTTTTTGCGACCCCCTCAAATGTGAGCAAGAATTTTATTCCTAAATTAATAGAACGTGGTATTAAAGTAATCGATTTATCTGGAGACTTTAGGTTGAAAGACCCCACAATTTATGAAAAATATTACGGAGAAAAGCCAGCTCCTCAGAGTGTATTGGATGAAGCGGTGTATAGCTTGCCTGAGTGGTCAAATGTGGATGGATCATCGACACAAATTATTGCAAACCCGGGTTGTTTCCCAACTGCAATACTCTTATCTTTACACCCTCTTTTAGAAAGTGACTTTATTAATAAAGGCACGATTATAATAGACGCTAAAACTGGTGTTTCAGGTGCTGGTAGAACATTAAGTCAAAATGTTCATTTTGGAGAAGCGAATGAAAACTTTTCAGCTTATAAATTAGGTTCCCATAAGCATACGCCAGAAATTGAACAATATTTATCACAAGTCTCGAAATCAGACATAAAAGTGACATTCACACCTCATCTCGTTCCTATGACAAGAGGTATATTGGCTACTATTTATGTAGATTTAAAAGATCAAACAAGTGAAGAAGCATTACATCAATTATATAAACAGAAATATGAGGAAAAACCATTTGTTCGTGTAAGAGACCTTGGCGAATTCCCTACAACAAAAGAAGTTCTAGGCAGTAATTACTGCGATATAGGTATTTATGTTGATGAAGACAGACAAAAAGCTATTATCGTTGCAGTTATAGATAATCTCGTTAAAGGTGCAAGTGGTCAAGCAATTCAGAACATGAATAGATTATTTGGATTTAATGAAGATGAAGGATTAAATTTATTACCAATATACCCATAGAATAGGAGGAATTTGATGTTAGATAAGACTGAAGAATTAATTGACTCTGAAATGATCGTTATAGAAGAAGGTGATGTCGCGTCACCTAAAGGATACATTGCAGGCGGCATGCATGTTGGCTTACGTAGAGAAAAGAAAGACTTTGGTTGGTTATATTCATCAGTTCCAGCTAATTGTGCAGCGGTATATACACAAAATGCTTTTAAAGCAGCCCCATTAAAAGTCACTGAAGAAAGTATTAATGTTGAACACAAACTTTCTGCAATTGTTATTAATTCTGCCATCGCAAATGCTTGTACAGGTCAAAGAGGTTTGGATGATGCAAAGCAAACTCAAAAATGGATTTCATCTAAACTACAATTACCTGAACATCAAATCGCAATTGCATCAACAGGCTTGATTGGCGAATTTTTACCTATGCAAAAAATTGAATATGGTGTGAATAATATTGATATTCTCAATAATGCGCATTCTTCTGATTTTAATGAAGCTATTTTAACAACTGATAAAGAGACTAAACATATAGCAGTACAAATTAAAATTGATGATGAAGTGATTACGATTGGCGGTTCATGTAAAGGGTCAGGCATGATTCATCCAAATATGGCTACAATGCTTGGCTTTATGACAACAGATGCAAATGTTGAATCTGAAGATTTGAATGGCTTATTAAAAGAATCTGTTGATGAAACGTTTAATATGATTACAGTTGATGGTGATACGAGTACAAATGATATGGTTATACTTTTAGCTAATGGTGAAAGTGGTCAAACATTAACTAAATCACATCCAGAATGGGAGAAGTTCGCTCAAGCAGTCCAATATGTGAGTCAATTTTTAGCTCAAAGTATTGCGAGAGATGGTGAAGGTGCGACGAAGTTAATCAAAGTTAATGTCAAAGGTGCTAAGACGAAAGCTCAAAATAGTGCAATTGCAAAAACGATTGTAGGTTCAAGCTTAGTGAAAACTGCAATACACGGTGCTGATCCAAACTTTGGAAGAATCGTAACATCAATTGGTTATGCAGATCATACTGTAGATACTAACGAAGTAGACGTTTGGCTTTGTGGACATTTATTAGTTAGTAAAGGTATGAATGTAACATTTGATGAGTTAGATTTAAAAGCTAAAATGGAGCAAGATACAATTGAAATAGAAGCGAAAGTTGGAAATTCTCATCATTCATCTACCGCTTTCGGATGCGATTTGAGCTATGATTACGTAAAAATTAATGCATTATATAGAACTTAATAGGAGGTCATTAAGTGAAGTATGCAGTCATTAAAATTGGTGGAAGTGTATTAAGCAACTTAAGTCAAACGATAATAGAAGATATACTTACTTTAAAAAGTCAAAATTATATGCCAATCATCGTCCATGGTGGCGGCCCGTTTATTAATAGACAACTAACTAAAATTGGTATTGAAAGTAAATTTGTAGATGGCTTACGTGTTACTGATGAAGAAGTGTTACTTCAAACTTCAAGTACATTGATAGGTGAGGTCAACCCACAAGTTGTGTTTCAAATTAATCAACATGACTCATTAGCATTAGGCATAAATGGCATTGATATGAATTTATTTGACATTAAACCTTTAGATTCTAAATATGGATTTGTAGCAGAATGTACATCTGTTAATAAAGAAACACTGGCTAATATATGTTCGAACAGTATTCCAGTTATCGCACCAATCGGTATCGATAGAAATACAGGTCAAAGATATAATATAAATGCTGATAGCCTTGCATATAAAATAGCGAGTGAAATGGAAGGCAACTTATTCCTAATAAGTGATATTCCAGGAGTACTGATTAAAGATGAAGTACAAAGCCATTTAAGTATAAATGATATTCATAATTATATAGAAACAACTGAAATATATGGCGGAATGATTCCTAAAGTTACTGGCGCAATCTCAGCAATAAAAGAAGGCTGTAAAAGCGTCAAGATTATTTCAGGATCATCAGACCATGCATTATTAAAAAGTTCTCATTCTAATAAAATAGGTACAACAATTACATTATAAAGTAAAAAATCCGACAGAGCCTTTGGGCACTGTCGGATTTTTTGTTCGCTTATTAGCAGATTTGGCTAGAAGTGCAAATAACGAGTGCCTTGTTTACAATTCTCAGGATTTTTGTAATTATGGCTGTCAATAGTAACACTTTGGCCGAGTTTTGTAACTAAGGCCGCCCATAGTAACACTTCAGTCGAGTTTTGTAACTAAGGCAGTCCATAGTAACACTTCGTCCGAGTTTTGCAACTAAGGCAGTCCATAGTAACACTTCGTCCGAGTTTTGCAACTAAGGCGGTCCATAGTAACACTTCGTCCGAGTTTTGTAATTAACGCCCCCGTTATAAACAAGTTTGGGTGAAAGTGTTCACAGGACCCCCGTTATGAACAAGTTTGGGCAGAAGTGTTCACAAGAACCCCCACCACAAACAAGATAAATACTAATTTGTTATACCATTTACCACACAGTATATGAAAGCAATTTTTTATATACTTATTTAATTGAAATAATACGAATACCGTAAATTTATTTATTAAATGTGTTAAAATGTATTAGCATGTTTGATAGTGAGGTGAATAAATTTGAATTTAGATCAATTGAAGCAAGAAGTGATAGATTATGCACATTCTATTGGTATTGATAGTATTGGATTTACAACTGCTGATCCTTTTGATGAATTAAAGAAAAAGTTAGAAGATTATCATTCTAAAGGATATGCTTCTGGGTTTGAAGAAAGTGATATTGAGTTAAGAACAGTCCCTAAATTATCATTACCATCTGCTCGCTCAATTATAGCAATTGCTGTAGGGTATCCGAATAAATTAAAGGGTGCTCCTAAAAGTGTTAGAGGAGATAGAAGAGGTATGTTTGCGCGTGCTTCATGGGGCCAAGATTATCATACAATTATGAGAAATCGCCTTGATAAACTCAGTTTATTCCTAAAAGAAAAAGTGCCTGATGTAGAAATTAAATCAATGGTCGATACAGGTGTCTTGTCTGACCGTTCAGTAGCTGAAAGAACTGGGTTAGGATTTGCAGGTAAAAATGGATTTATTATTAATGAAGAACTAGGTACTTGGAGTTATCTAGGTGAAATGTTAGTTAGCATTCCATTTAAACCTGATGATCCAGTTATTGATAGTTGTGGTGATTGTAACATTTGTGTTGATAGATGTCCGACAGGTGCCTTAGTAGGTAATGGTCAATTAAATAGTCAAAAATGTATCAGCTTTTTAACACAAACAAAAGGTTATTTAAAAGATGAATACCGCTATAAAATAGGAAATCGTTTGTATGGATGTGATACGTGCCAACAAGTATGCCCACGAAATAGAGGGATTAATACTGAACATGACGACATTATTTTAGAACCTGAGGTACTGAAACCTAGACTTGTCCCACTACTTAAAATGTCTAATAAAGAATTTAAAAATACTTATGGACATTTAGCCGGTGCATGGAGAGGTAAAAAGCCGATCCAACGAAATGCGATTGTCGCACTTGCTCACTTTAATGAAGAAAGTACAATACCAGAATTAAAAGATGTTGCGTTAACAGATCCGCGACCAATGATAAGAGGTACTGCATTTTGGGCTATCGGTCAAATACAAGGTGAAGAGGCAAGACCATTCATTATGTCACACTATGAACGTGAAATAGAAGAAGTCCAAGAAGAAATGATAAAAGGATTAGAGATTAGGAGAAAATAAATTATGACAAATCATGTAGTTTTATATCAACCAGAAATTCCAGCGAATACTGGGAATATTGCACGTAGTTGTGCAGCAACAGATACAACTTTACACTTAATTAGACCTTTAGGTTTTAGTACGGATGATAAAATGTTAAGAAGAGCGGGTTTAGATTACTGGAAATTTGTAAATATTGTTTATTATGATAGTATTGAAGAATTTTTTGAAAAGACTGAAGGTGGAAACTATTACTTATTAACGAAGTTTGGTACACAACCACATACTCAGTTCGATTACAGTAATGTTGAAGAAAATCATTACTTTATATTTGGTAGAGAAACAACAGGACTTCCTGATTGGGTTAAAGAAAAATATAAAGATACAGCATTAAGAATTCCAATGAATGATAATGTAAGATCTTTAAATTTATCTAATACTGCTGCAATATTAATTTATGAGGCGTTAAGACAACAAAATTATCCTAATTTATCATAGAAATGAAAAAACTGAGGCCATATGGTCTCAGTTATTAATTATTATTTGATTTTAAAGATTCAAGTTCTTTGTTTAAATCTTCTTCCTTAAGACCATAGTCTTTAGAATCGCGACCAGCAGTTAACATCGCAGTAATAAATGCTACACCAACCATACAGATTAATAGCGTGTTCATTTAATTAGCCCCCTCGTAATGTTATGTTATCTTTATTATATACGAATTAAGGCAATAATTAAATACATTTTTAAGGAGACATTGATATGGATAATTATATTTTGAAAAATGCACAAATTTATACTGAAACATATAAAATTGATCATGGCTATATCGAAGTACGTAATGGGTGTATTCACGATATTCAAGAAGGGGAATATACAGGTACATTACAAACGATTGATGCGAATGGTCAACACGTACTTCCGGGATTTATTGATATACATATTCATGGCGGTTATGGCCAAGATGCAATGGATGCAACACCAGAAACATTGAATCTATTATCTGAGAAATTATTATCTGAAGGTACGACTAGCTTTTTAGCCACAACAATGACGCAATCAACTGAAGCCATCAATGCTGCATTAGAAAATGTTGCAAACTATAAACCGATAGATGATAAACGTGCTGAAATACTCGGTGTACATTTAGAAGGCCCATTTATTTCAGAACATAAAGTTGGTGCTCAAAATCCCGCATTTGTTGCAAGACCTACAGTACAAAAATTCAAAGATTTTCAAGAAAAAGCAAATGGCGCGATTAAAATAGTGACAATTGCGCCAGAAGTTGAAGGTGCAGAGGAAGTTATTAAAGCACTTCATGAAGATGTTATTTTTTCAGCAGGACATACCGTATCTGATTACGATGGTATTGAAAAAGCAGTTCAAAATGGTCTTAAGCATATTACACATTTATATAATGCCCAAACGACATTTACACATAGAGAACCTGGCGTATTTGGTGCTGCTCTGACTGATGAAAGATTAACAACAGAAGTTATTGTTGATGGCATTCATTCTCATCCTGCTGCAGTTAAATTAGCATACCTTGCTAAAGGCAATGAGAATTTCTGTATTATTACGGATGCAATGCGTGCAAAAGGTATGAAAGATGGTAAATACGATCTTGGTGGCCAAGATGTATTTGTTAAAAATAACGAAGCAAGATTAGAAACTGGTTCACTTGCAGGAAGTATATTACTTATGAACAAAGGCTTAAAAAATTTAATGGACTTTGCAAATATACCGCTTGAAGAAGCATGGCGTACAGCAAGTTTAAACCAAGCGATTCGATTGAAAGTTGATGATAGAATTGGCTCAATTAAAGTTGGAAAACAAGCAGATCTAGTTATAGCTGATTCAGAATTAAATGTTTTAACTACTATTAAAAAAGGGTATATTATAGATAATGACTAAAGGTTATGATTTTTGTAAATAGACAAGTTGAAATGAGGAGTGGACAAAATGGCTTTAAACTTTAAAGTATTTGAAACAAAAGATATTGCTGCACGATATGCTGCAGATGTAGTTCGCAAACAATTTAATTCAGACAGCACTTCAGTTGTCGGCGTACATTTAGAAGCAGAGCAAACATCATTTTTCGATGAACTATTAGATGATGTTAAGAAAAATCCTGTGAATTTCAGTCAAATTCATATTTTAGATTTTGATGGTAAAGAAGATTATTACACAGAATTAGGTGTTCCTGCTAAACAAGTATTAAAAACTGATGTCGGTAGCGATGTTGAAGCGTTTATTAAAGAAAAAGTTAATACTGACAAAAAGAAAAACAAATTAATGTTAGATGTTGTCACTTTAACTGAAGATAGCAGAACTGGATTAGACTATGACCAAGCAATTCATCCAGCAAGAGAAGTTATCGTACTTGTCACTGGTAAAGAAAAAGCTAAAGCAGTAAGTCAGTTATATCAAGAACCTGCAAATGGTTCTGTTGAATCCGCTAAATTAAAACAACATAGAATGGTAACAGTTGTATTAGATAATGAAGCGGCACAAGGCTTACCTGAAGACGTTAGATCTTACTTCTCAATTCAATTTTCATAAGAAGGTGAGAAATTTGAATAAAAATCTAGAAGAAGAAAATGAAATGGTTCAAGACCTAGAAGATGTTAAAGAACTAGGTAAAGAAATGGAACAAATATCAGAACAAAATGATGAAGCTTTTGAAGAAAAGAAATCTGAACAAGAGTCTTAAAATATAGACTGGGACATAATGTAATGTCTCAGTCTCTTTTTTTCGTTAATTTAAATTATCTGACAACTGAGAGTTTAAATCGCTTTCTTTATACGATATAATAGAGATGAATAAAGAATGATGAATTCAAGAAATAAAGGGGAGTATTGAAATGAGTTACAGAATTGAACATGATACATTTGGTGAAATTAAAGTTCCAAGTGAGAAATATTGGAAAGCACAAACACAAAGAAGTAAACAGAATTTCCCAGTAGGTAAAGAACAAATGCCAATTGAAGTGATTTATGGATTTGCACATTTAAAAAGAGCAGCAGCAATTTCAAATCATGAACTTGGTAAATTATCTGATGATAAGAAAGATGCCATTGTATATGCTACTGATGAAATTTTAAATGGAAACTTAGATGAACATTTTCCTCTAGTAGTTTGGCAAACAGGTAGTGGTACACAAAGTAATATGAACGTGAACGAAGTTGTGAGCTACGTTGCAAATGAATACTTGAAAGACAAAGGTTCAGAAGAGTCCGTTCATCCAAATGATCATGTTAATATGTCTCAAAGTTCAAATGATACATATCCAACTGCAATGCATGTTGCATTATATCATGAAATTGAATCTAAATTATTACCAGCAATTGGTACGTTAAGAGATACATTTAAGAAAAAAGAAGAAGATTTCAAAGATATTATTAAAATCGGTAGAACACATTTACAAGATGCAACACCTTTAACTTTAGGTCAAGAAGTTAGTGGTTGGAGATATATGTTAGATAAATGTGAATCATTATTAAATGAATCTAAAGGTCAATTATTAAACTTAGCAATTGGTGGTACAGCAGTTGGTACAGGTATCAATGCACATCCTGAATTCGGCGATAAAGTGGCGAAACAAATTAGTGAACAATTAGGCTATCCATTTGTATCATCTGAAAATAAATTCCATGCATTAACTGCTCATGATGAAGTTGTTTATGTTCATGGCGCACTTAAAGCATTAGCAAGTGACTTAATGAAAATTGCGAATGACGTAAGATGGTTAGCTTCTGGCCCAAGAGCTGGATTAGCTGAGATTTCAATTCCAGAGAACGAACCAGGTTCATCAATCATGCCAGGTAAAGTAAACCCAACTCAATGTGAAATGTTAACAATGGTTGCTGTACAAGTATTAGGAAATGATGCAGCAGTTGGTATAGCAGCATCACAAGGTAACTTTGAATTAAATGTATTTAAACCAGTTATTTTATACAATACATTACAATCTATTTATTTATTAACAGATGGTATTGAAACATTTAATAACAATTGTGCAGTTGGAATAGAACCGATTGAAGAAAATATTGATAAATATTTAAATCAATCATTGATGCTTGTTACTGCGTTAAATCCACATATTGGATATGAAAATGCAGCAGCAATTGCGAAGAATGCTCATAAAAACGGATTAACATTAAAAGAATCTGCAATTGAATCTGGACTTCTAACTGAAGAACAGTTCGATGAGTGGATTAAACCAGAAGATATGATAAGCTCTAAAAAATAATAGCAGCTTTAAGACACAAATATAAAGAACAGAAAAAAGGTGCTATAGGCACCTTTTTCTGTATCAAAATATAACTTTGGAGGCAATTTATGAAGAGATTAGGATTAATAGATATAGGTTCCAATACTATAAGACTTGTTATTTTTGAATACTCTAAAGATACAGGTTTAAATGAACTACAAAACGTTAAAACACCAGCACGTTTGAGTCAATATATAGAAGAAGATAAAACAATGAATAAAGATGGAATCAATATTTTAGTAGAAACTTTAAATAGTTTTAAAAAAGTTGCCGAAAAATTTCAAGTGGAAGAACTTGTCCCTGCAGCTACAGCAGCAGTAAGACAATCTAAAAATATAAATGAAATTATTAAAAGTGTAAAAGACAAAACGAATCTCGATATTGAAATTATTCCAGAACAAGATGAGGCGTTTTACGGATTTTATGCAGCAACACATACTTTAAATATAAATAATGGTATTACAGTTGATATAGGTGGTGGTTCAACAGAAATAACTTATTTTGAAGATAAAAAGTTAAAAGAGGCAATAAGTTTTCCTTTTGGTGTTGTAACTTTAGAGAAAATGTTTTTCGCTGATAAAGATCATAATGATAAAAATGCGATAAAAAAATGTGAGAAGTATGTTAAAGAACAGTTTGAATCTGAAAAATGGATAAAAGATAAAAACGTTCCTATTATTGGAATTGGTGGATCTGCCCGAAATAATGCGCGTATACATCAGTCTTTAAATAATTATCCAATTGCTGGTGTACATGGGTATGACATGACTAAAAAAGGGCTTGAAGAAGTGTTTGATGTCTTGAAAAAATCTGATAAAAATGAATTAAAAGATTTAGATGGTTTAAGTAGAGACCGTACAGATATCATTTTACCTAGTTCTATTGTTTTTAATACATTATACGATATCTCAGATGCAAAACGTTTTACGTTCTCAAGAAAAGGTCTACGTGAAGGTTTAGTGATGACAAGAATTAAAGAAGAATTTCCAAAGGCATTTAATAAAAATAATGTCACAAGTGATGCATTAAAACATATAGCAAATGAATATAATATCAATGCTTCAAACGGTAAACAACGCATGAAATTAGCTGAAGATTTGTTAAATAAATTAGAAGAAATCACTAGCTTCAAAATTTCAAAAGAAGATAGAGAAATATTTAAAGAAGCGGCAAATTTATATTATTTAGGTTCATTTATTGATGCAGATTCTAGTTCACAACATACGTATTATATTATAGCCAATTCAAGTATTAATGGCTTATCGCATAAAGAAAGGGTTAAATTAGCACTTTTGGCAAGTTTTAAAAACAAGACATTATTAAAGTTTTATATAAAGGGGACGCCTTGGTTTGATGATGAAGAAATCGAACTTATTCAAAAGCTTGGCGGCATCATTAAGTTTGCGCATGCTTTAAATGTTTCCAATACCGATTGCATCGAATCAATGGCATTAATTGAAAAGAAAAATGAATTTGAATTAAGGGCCAAATATGTTACAGACCCAATCGCTGAAGAATATCAATCTGATAGACAGAAAAAACATTTAGAAAAGTTACTATCGAAAAAACTTAATATTATATTTACACAAGATTAATAAACTTACGTTTAAATGAAGTAGTGTGATTTTATAATCTTGATTGGAAATTTGTAAAGGGTGAGATAATTATGGAAGCACAAGCGGAACAATTTTATTTAGACAATCCAGAATATTACAACAACCGAGAATTAAGTTGGCTAGACTTTAATTATCGTGTTCTTGAGGAAGCAATTGATCCTAACAATCCTTTATTAGAACAGTTGAAATTTTTAGCAATTCATAGTTCTAATTTAGATGAATTTTTTATGGTTAGAGTAGCGGGGTTGAAAGACCAAGTTAAGATGAATTTTAATGAACCAGAGAATAAAGCGCAATTGACACCTAAAGAACAACTTATCGGCATTGAAAAGAAAAATAGAGTGAACGTCGAGCTTCAATATAAGCGATTTAATGAATTAAAAGATTTGTTAAAGAGTTATAAAATATTTATTACACAACCAGAAAGATTGACAGAACCTTTAATTGAGCAACTTCAACATCAATTTAACACTGAAATATTACCAACACTTTCACCGTTAGGGATAGATGCATACAGGCCATTCCCAAAATTAAATAATAAAATGTTGAATTTGTTTGTAGATATTAGGTTAAATGATGGTGAAATTAGATCGGCAATCGTACCCGTTCCAACATTATTAGATAGAATTATTAAGTTAGAACATGAAGGCGTTAAATATATTGTATTTCTTGAAGATGTCATTTCATTATTTATTGAACAATTATTTAATGGATATGAAGTGATTAATACGTACACATTTAGGGTGACAAGAAATGCAGATTTAACAATTCATGAAGAAGGTGCAGAAGATTTATTAATAGAAATAGAAAGATTTTTAAAAGAAAGAAAAAGTGGTGCAGCAGTACGACTTGAAATTGATAGTAGACATATAGATTCAGAAGTGAAGAGTATTTTCTTAATGAATGAACTTGAGTTATCAAATGAAGATATATACAGAGTTAATGGTCCACTAGATTTAACAGTGTTATTCTCTCTTGTAGGACAATTAGAAGATTTATTCCCAGAACTATTATTTAAACCTTATACACCACAATTACCTTCCTCATTAAGTAAAAATAATGTTTTTGAATTAGCATTGGAAAGAGATGTATTTTTCCATCATCCGTATGAATCTTTTGAGCCGATTGTTGAATTTATAAAAGAAGCTTCAGAAGATCCAGATACACTTGCTATTAAGCAAACACTTTACCGTGTGAGTAGTGATTCTCCGATCATTCAGGCTTTAAAAAATGCAGCTGAAAATGGTAAACAAGTTACAGTACTTGTTGAATTGAAAGCGCGTTTTGATGAAGAAAACAACGTTCAGTGGGCGAGAATGTTGGAGGATGCAGGTTGTAATGTTATATATGGTATGACATTCCTTAAAACACATAGTAAAATTACACTAGTTATTAAGAAAGTTAAAGGAAAAGTGACACCTTTCGTTCATTTAGGAACAGGAAATTACAATGATAAGACAGCTAAGATATATACTGATATGGGAATTATTACGACAAACCCTAAAATAGGGCAAGATGCGATTAACTTCTTTAATTATTTAAGTGGTTATTCATTAAAGCCTGATTATAATGAGCTAATCGTTGCGCCATTTGAAATACGAGATTTCTTTGTTGAACATATTGAACAAGAAATGAAGTCTCATAAAGAACATGGCAATGGTCTCATTATCGCTAAAATGAATTCGTTAACAGATAAAAAAGTAATTAAAAAATTATTTGAAGCATCACAATGTGGTGTTAAAATCAAACTGATTATTCGTGGTATTTGTTGTCTTAAACCAGGTATTAAAGGTGTAAGTGAAAATATCGAAGTAATCAGTATTGTAGGTCGATTTTTAGAACACTCAAGAATCTATTATTTCTACCATAATGGACAAGAAAAAATGTATCTTTCTTCAGCTGATATGATGACAAGAAATATGATTAAACGTGTTGAAATATTATTCCCAGTATTAGATCCTAATTTAGTTAAACGTTTAAAAGGTATTGTTGATTTACAACTCAATGATGGACTAAAAGGTCGTATTCAAAATAATGAAGGTGTATATCAATACAATGATGCAGGGAATAAACATATGAACTCACAAGAAATGTTAATGGATGAGGCAATGTTAGCAGGGAAAGAAATGAGAAAGTCTCATTTAAATATAGGGAGACCTGTAACGAGTAAAAGAAGTAACTTAATTAATAAATTTAAAGAAAGATTAAAGCGATAAATAGCTAAAGCCAACAAAGTTAAAGCTTTGTTGGCTTTTTTAGTTATTTAATCGTCTAACGTAACTGAAATCATTTCATCTTTAAATGGATGTTCGAATTCTATTTTATAGCTGTGTAATTTTAATTTTCTCAGTTTACTATTGTTATAAAGTGGGTCACCGACAACTGGATGTCCAATTTCTGCAAGGTGGACACGAATTTGGTGTGTTCTACCCGTATCTAATTTTAATTCTACTTCTGCCGTATGTTCATCAATCATATGACTTTCAAGTATATGTGTGATAGCACGTTGACCTGTTGGTGATACACGTCTTTTGTTTGGATGGAACTTGTCTTTACCAATTGGCATATCAATTGTTTGTGGTTTAAGTGGTAATAAACTATCAACTTGAGCTTTATATGTTCTTGTAATTTCTCTATCTTCTAACATACGATCTAATATTTTTTTAGCGATAGGGTGTTTTGCGACTAACAATAATCCAACAGTTTCTTGGTCAAGTCTATGAACAGGTTCAGCATAGTCTGAATCTAAAGTATAGATTACGTGATTCATAAGTGTGTTTGCTTCTTTTAAATCGTTTGGATGTGTCTTTACACCTTTAGGTTTAACGACAATTGCTAAGTATTCATCTTCGTATTTAATTTCAGCTAATCGGTAACTAGAAACATATTGGCTTGATTCGTCAAATAATGGAATATTGAGTTTATCTCCGGCATTTACTGTATTTCTTAATGTACATGCTTCGTCATTTATCGTAAGTTCTTTTGACATTCTTAAAAGGTGAAGTTCTTTCTTTGGTAGATGTAAAGATTTAAACATCTCTTCGATTGATTGACCTTCAAATTTTGATGGTATTGTAATTTGCATAGCGTCCTCCAGGAATATTTCTCTCAAAATCGGGAAAAATTATATTATAACAAAAAATAAGTTATAATTATTATAACAAGAAAAAGAGATAAGGAGTATGTTTCATGTCAAAATCAATCGATAATAATGAATTTAACGTTAGTATTAATACTAGACAGATGACTTTTGATGATATTGATGAAGTTATTGAATTACAGTCTAAATGTTTTCCAGGGATGGAACCGTGGGAAAGAGGTCATCTTGAAAGTCACTTAAGAATGTTTCCGAGAGGACAAATTGTTGTAGAATTTGAAGGTGAAATTATAGGTTCATGTTCTTCTCTTATCATCAATTTTGATGAATATGATGATAGACATACTTGGGATAGTATTACGAATAATGGTTATATTACAAACCATAATGATCACGGTCACAATTTATATGGTATTGAAGTTATGGTTCATCCTGATTATAGAGGTATGAAAGTTGGCGCAAGACTGTATGAAGCTCGTAGAGAAATTGCTTATGAATTAAACTTAAAGAGTATCATTATAGGCGGTAGAATTCCTAACTATCATCAATATAGTGATGAATTAACACCTCGTGAATATGTACAAGGTGTCATTAAACATCGTATTAAAGATCCCGTATTAACATTTCAATTGATGAATGATTTTACGTTAATGCGTATTAATCCAAATTATTTAAATGATGATGTTAAAAGTATGAAATTTGCAACTTTGATGGAATGGAATAATCCTGATTACATAGCGAGAAGTAATGTTCATTTTAAAACAAGTGAACCTGTAAGAATATGTACAGTAAACTATATGATGCGTAAAATTAATTCATTTGAAGAGTTTGCAAACCAAATTGAATACTTTATTGACGTTGCATACGATGCGGATAGTGATTTTATCGTCTTTCCAGAATTGTTGACGACGCAATTAATGAGCTTTGATGAACAAAGTAATCCAGCAGAATCTATTAGAAAATTAGCTACTTACACATCACAATATATTGAGATGTTCAATCAGTTTGCGATGAAATATAACATCAACATTATTGGTGGTTCTCATTTCGTTGAAGAAGGTGAAGATATTTATAATATTTCATATTTATTTAGACGAGATGGCTCTATCGAAAAACAATATAAAATCCATGTAACACCAAATGAAAGAAAATGGTGGGGTGTATCACCTGGTAATGGCGTTGAAGTATTCGATACTGATTGTGGTAAAATTGCGATTCAAATTTGTTATGATAGTGAATTCCCTGAAATGGCGAGAATTGCAATGGAAAAAGGTGCAAAAATTATATTTACACCATTCTCAACAGAAGATAGACAAAGTTATTTACGTGTAAAATATTGTTGCATGGCACGCGCTATAGAAAACCAAGTTTACACAGTAACTTCAGGAACATGTGGTAACTTGCCACAAACTGAAAATATGGATATCCAATATAGTGCTTCAGCAATATATTCTCCTTCAGACTATGGTTTTGCTCGTGATGGTATCGTGAGTGAAACAGGTGAGAATTTAGAAATGGTTGCTATTGGCGAAGTTGACTTAGAAGTATTAAGAAGAGGTAGAGAAAACGGAACTGTTAGACATCTTAGAGATAGACGACATGACGTATATAATATTACGTATAATCAATAATAAAAAAGGTGATTGATATGGAAAAACCAACGCGTACAAGCCTTTTAAAAGAAATTGCAGAATTTTTAAATGAAGAGACTGAAATGTATAGTATGATGCATGGCGCACTTAAAAAATTAGTAAGCGGCAGTAACTTTCATACAGGTTGGATATTTTTTATTGATGAAGAAGGTAAACATGAACTTGTTGCTGAAGAAGCGTTACCGCCCGCTTTAACACATAATAGCTGCCAATACATGACAGAAGGTACGTGTTGGTGTGTAACAGCATATCAAAATAAAAAACTGACGAAAGCTTCAAATATTATTACATGTTCAAGAATTGTAAAAGCAACTAAAGAACATCATGACAAGACGGATGGCATTACACATCATGCAACTGTGCCACTTCGTTCTGGTAATGAACAGTTTGGATTGCTTAATATTGCGACACCAAATACGAAGCGTTATTCAGAAGAAGATTTAGAATTGTTAGAGTCTGTAGCATTTCAGATCGGCTCTGCTATTAAACGTATATTATTAACGGATCAAGAAAAAGAGGCAGCTCGTATAAATGAAAGAAATAGATTAGCGAGAGATTTACATGATTCTGTTAATCAAATGTTATTTTCTTTAAAAATTACTGCACATGCTGCGAAAAGTCTTGATGATCAAGAAGCGGCTAAGAAAGCTTTTCAAACAATTGAAGAGACGAGTCAAAGTGCTGTCAATGAAATGAGAGCACTAATATGGCAACTTAAACCGATAGGATTGGAACAAGGTTTAATATCAGCTATTAAACAATATAGCCAGTTAATTCATATTGAACCTGAATTCGAAGTTGAAGGGCTTATTGATTTGCCGAATACAATTGAAGAGAATGTTTATCGCATTATTCAAGAATCATTAAATAATATTCATAAACACTCAGGTGTAAATAGTGCGAAAATATTTCTAGAACAAAATAAAAATACGTTTAAATTTAAAATTGTGGATAACGGTAAAGGATTTGAAAGCCAAGATTTAGACAACAAGCTATCTCACGGTTTGAGAAATATTAAACAACGTGTTCAAGGTATGAAGGGACATGTAGATATCAAATCAAAATTGAATGAAGGAACAGAAATTCTGATTTCTATTCCACTTTAAATGTTAGGAGTATCACACATGAGTTATAATATAATCTTAGTAGATGACCATCATATTGTGCGACAAGGATTAAGTTTCTTACTAGATACTGTTCCAGATTTCAAAATACAAGCTGATTTCTCAAGTGGCGTGTTATTGCTAGAATACTTAGAACAACACGAATCACCAGATATCGTTCTTTTAGATTTAGTTATGCCTGATATGAATGGCATTGAAATTACAAGTATCATGAAGAAGAAATACCCAAACATAAAGATATTAGTTTTAACAAGCTTTTATGATGAAGAACATGTCATATCAGCAATTGATAAAGGTGCAGATGGTTATGAAATTAAAGATGTAGAACCTGATTCACTTATTCAAACAATTAGATCTGTATTAAATGGTGAGAAGAAAATTCATCCAAAAGTACAGTCTGTTATTTCTGAAAGTGAACGGAAACCACATAGAGAAAATAAATTATCAAAAAGAGAACTTGAAGTACTAGCAGAATTGGTGAAAGGTAAGACGAATAAAGAAATTGCAGAAACACTATTTGTATCTGAAAAAACTATCAAAACACATGTCAGTCATATACTAAATAAATTAAAAGTATCAGACAGAACACAAGCTGCCGTTTATGCAATGGAACACCAATTATTAATTTAATTACAGATATAATATTTTTACGAGTAAGTATTGTCATATTCAATACTTACTCGTTTTTATGTAAAATCACAAAAATAAATTTACAAAATGAAAGCACTTAAAGTATAATATGTTACATGGGAGAAATGATTTTACTTACTTTATAGGGGGTAGTTTAATATGAAAGTCAGGAAAAACTTAACTTTAAAAATTGTTATCGCTTTAGTATTAGGTATAACAGTTGGTTCGATTTTTAATATGTTTGCCGGAACGGGTTTCGTTCAAGGTACAAATCAATACGTATTTAATGTAATTGGTCAAATATTCCTTAACCTCATATTCATGCTTGTAGTACCAGTCGTATTTGTTTCAATTGTATTAGGGGTTATTGGCGTAGGTGATCCAAAATTACTAGGTGGTATAGGATTAAAAACCGTTACATTCTTCTTATGTACTACGGCAATTGCGATTACTATCGCAATGTTACTTGCTTTAGTATTTAAACCAGGTGTTGGTCAATCAGATTTATTAAATAGTGATGATGTTAAAAAATATGGTGCTGAACAAAAAGCTAAATCATCAGATCAAGCTGCACCAGAAAATCAAACATTTGATCAAACATTGATTAATTTGTTCCCACAAAATCCAATGAAATCTATGGTGGAACAAGATATGTTACCAATTATTACATTTGCAATCTTTATTGGTGTAGGAATGATTGCACTTGGTAGTAAGGTTGAAGCGGTGAAAAAAGTCTTCGAGCAGACCAATGATATACTCATGTATATCGTTACTATGATTATGAATTACTTCGCACCAATTGGTACATTTGGACTAGTTGCAACAGCTTTTACAAACGCAGGATTTGGCGCAATTAAACAACTTGGTATGTACTTCTTTGTTGTATTATTAGCGTTAGCAGTGCACTTCTTTGTGATCTATGGTGGGGCTGTTAAATTATTAGCAGGTAAGAATCCTTTCTGGTTCTTCAAAAAGTTCTTCCCAGCTATGACAGTTGGCTTTAGTTCATCAAGTTCAAACGCAACATTACCTATCTCTTTGGAATGTACTAAAGAAATGGGTGTGAGAAAAGAAATTAGTTCATTTGTTCAACCATTAGGTGCTACGATAAATATGGATGGAACAGCTATTATGCAAGGTGTCGCAACGATATTTATAGCTCAAGTATCAGGTATCGATTTAACAATTATGCAAATGGTAACTGTTGTCGTTGTTGCTGTTATTGCTTCAATTGGTACTGCAGGTGTTCCTGGTGTTGGCCTTGTTATGTTAGCAATGGTACTGACTTCAGTCGGATTAGACCCCGCAGCAATAGGTATTATTTTAGGTATAGATAGATTGTTAGATATGACAAGAACTTCTGTAAATATTACTGGAGATGCTGCATGTGCACTAATTTTATCTGAAAGAGAAAAGTCAAAATTTGTAAAAGAATAAACAATTTAGTGTATTAAAGGGGTAAATTGATATTAAATTCAATTTACCTCTTTTAATTTGGTTAAAAATGTATTATGATGTTACTTGTGCTTGAAAAAATCGTGTATTTTTGCAACATATTAAATCAATTAATATAAATATTAAAAAGAAAGGTAGATATAGATGGATAAACAAACATTTACAACAATAATCCAAACAAAATTCAAAATGGTTCGTATTGAGGCTGGATACACTCAAGATACTATGGCGAATACAGTAGGATTATCTAAGAAAACTTTAGTGCAAATTGAAAAAGAGAGAGTATTACCTAACTGGACGACATGTGTATCAATTTGTGCATTATTCAGAGATTCAGATGTTTTAAATACTACTTTTGGTTGTGACCCATTAGAAGTTATTCAAATCATATCTCGTCATCATTGTGCATATCCAAACCATGACAATACTAGCGATATTTACTGGGTAACACTTGATGCTAAATCTGGCTATATTTTACAATCTAATAAAAAATCAGATCTTTACAGAGTATTAAACGAAGAACGTCAGCCAATCTTCGGTACTGCGAAAAAACGTGAAGCAGAAACTTATTTCTTACGTAAAACGCAATCATTATTTGTTTAAAATTTGTATAATATTTGTTAAAAGCTACTTCTTAGATTATTCTAAAGAAGTAGCTTTTTTAGAAGGAGAATTTCCATGACAACAATTATAACCGTATTTAGTATGATGGTAATTGGTGCGTTAATAGGTGGATTTACAAACTTTATCGCAATTAAAATGTTATTTCATCCTTACCATGAAATTAGATGGTTTGGATATAAATTACCGTTCACACCAGGCTTAATACCAAAAAGAAGAAATGAATTATCAGAAAAAGTAGGTGAGATGGTTACTAAACATCTCTTAACACCTGAAGTATTTAAAGAAAAACTTGTGAATCCAAGTACGAAGAAAGTACTTGAAGACACGATAAAAGTTCAATTTAATACTTTAAAAGAGAAAAAATATACGATTCAAAACTTTGTGGATCGAATTGATTATCCACTAGAAGAGAAATTAAATGAAACGATCAAATCTACTATTAAAGAAAAGATTGATCAATATTATGCTTCTCATAAGAATGACGACATTAAATCACTCATTCCAGAAGAAATACTTGAACAATTAAATATTCAACTGAATCGTGTAACACCAGAAATTTTAACAAAAATTGATGAATATTTAGTATCTGAAAAAGGTGAACAAGATATTCATTCAATGGTTGAAGAATTTTTTGAACAAAAAGGTAGAATGGTCGGCATGATTCAAATGTTTATGACAACGGAAGATATTGTATATAGAGTTAAAAAAGAACTCAGAAATGTCATTAAACAAGAAAAAATCAAAAATATGATTGATCTGCAAGTGCATAATCAATACGACAAATGGATGGCTAAACCTTTACAAGAAGTTTTAACAGATGAAAGAAAAGAAAAAGCCAAAACATTATTCGCAACAGAAATTACAGAATCTATTAATGTTAATAAATATTTAAACACACCTTTAGATGAACTCGTTCCAAACTTATTTGTATATATGGAAGGAAGAGGAACAGAAAGATTTATTGATTATATGATTGGTAAAGTTGGCGATAATATTAGCTTAATTTTAGAAAGAATGAAATTAGCAGAATTGATTAAAGATCAAATTGACCGATTTGAATTATCTTATTTAGAAAAATTAGTCATAGAAATCTCTAATAAAGAATTAAAATTAATTACATTATTAGGCTTTGTATTAGGTGGAATTATTGGATTATTACAAGGAATAATCGCTATTTTTGTATAAGACTTAGAATTATGATACAGTATTATTGGAATTGATTTTCTAATACATTTATTTATTATAGGAGCGAATTAATTATGGCAGAAGTAAACATTTACGACAAAGCGAATGAACTAGAACAAACTTTACGTGCAAGTGAAGAATATAACAAAATTAAAGAACAATATGAAAAAGTTAATGCAAACCCAGAAACAAAAAAATTATTCGATGAATTCCGTGAAATTCAATTAGAATTACAAACTAAACAAATGCAAGGCGAAGAAATTTCAGAAGTAGATATTGCTAGAGCTCAAAAATCTGCTCAAGAAATTGAACAAAACGAAACAATTGCTGAATTAATGCAAGCTGAACAAGCAATGAGTCAATTAATTCAAGATTTAAACCGTGTTATCATGAAACCATTAGAAGATATCTACGGTAGCCTTGAAGAAAACCAAGGTTAATTAACTTTTATGAGTCGACAAAGTCATTCGATTTTGTCGGCTTTTTTTGTGGAAATTTTTATTAAGGATTATATATGGTGGGGAATGATGATGAGTGGAGGCTGTTATTTGCAGTTTTGGTGAGAAGTGCAAATACTGAGTACGTTAGTAACACTTCGGCAGAGATTTGTAATTAAGGCGGTCTATGGTAACACTTTGGCAGAGATTTGTAATTAAGGGGGTCTATAGTAACACTTCGGCCGAGTTTTGTAATTATGGAGGTCTATAGTAACACTTCGGTTGAGTTTTGGAATATGTCCATATAATTGTGTAATAAAAAAAGAGCCATATATAGCTCACTTTAGTACAATGTAATCGACTAAGAAAAAATTGTAGAGGTGACTATATATGACTCAATTAAATGTTAACTTAGATTATGAAGAATTGGCAAGTGCTATTTTTGGAAGTGATATGAATGCATCTATGAAAACAATAGCTATGACTGTCATAAATGCATACATGGAAATGGAAAGAGATAAGTATGTTAATGCTGGATATAAACAAAAGAATT
>NZ_JAJNIU010000026.1:0-31631 GCF_022386355.1 Mammaliicoccus sp. L-M44
ATAGTAGCAGAACAGTTAACAATGATAGAGTACATAGATCCTTTTACTGGGGAAGAAACTCGAAAGAAGAAAAAATAAAACAACCCTTTTAGGGCTGGTCAGTAATAGAGGCTTATAGCCGCAGAACAAACCACCCGTTAAACGGGTGGTTTTGATTTAATTTAAACTTTATGATTTTTGAGATATTTCTTGTATATATGCTAATGCTTGTCTTTTTTTCTCTTTGTTTAAACCACGTAATAATTGAATGGCATCATTTATAATTTGTGAATCTTCTTCATCTTCGTATGCCTCTGGTACGTTTACCCAACCCATAATATAAGCAGGTGTTGTAGACAATGCTATTGATAATTTTTCAACTACTGATGGTGTTAATTTAGATGTTTGTCCTGTTTCATATCTGGAAATGGTCGACTGATTAACGTTAATCAGTTTAGCTAATTTATACGTGCTAAATCCGAGTTCTTCTCTTCTTTGTTTAATTCGATATCCTGTTTGATTCAATACTTTCACCTCAATCACTTCAAATGATGATCTATTAAATCTATTATATCTGATTTAAGTTGTGATTTGTAATTTTCAGATACGAATGATACTTTTTGACCAATAAAAATTCATTTGCTATAATTCGAACTAATCGAATAAAAGCTTTCTAGGGTTCCGTAACTGAGCAGTTAGTCTGGACCGAGAGAAAGCCGCAAGTTGATACTTGTGACACGGAGGGATAAAAGCCTGGGAGACTTATTAAATAAGTTTCCCGGGTTTTTTAATTTAAGGAGGAAAATATAAATGAACTGGATAAAAATTATCATTGGCGCAATATTTGAAGTTGGTTGGGTAGTCGGATTAACACATGCAAATAATACATTTGAATGGATTCTGACAGTTATCGCGATTGTCGTAAGTTTCTATTTATTAATTAATGCATCTAAATATTTACCAGTAGGCACTTCGTATGCTGTATATGTTGGGTTAGGTGCAACCGGCGTAACCATTGTAGATTTTGCATTATTTGGTGAACCTGTTGTTATCGGAAAAGTTATTTTAATCGTGACGTTAATTATAGGTGTCATTGGCTTGAAACTTGTAACACGTGAAGAGGAGGGTGCATAACATGGCATGGATTGTATTGATTTTGGCAGGTTTATTTGAAATGTTAGGCGTATTGTTTATGAACATTTATGCAAAACTTAATAATATTCCATCGTTATTAGGACTAGGGTTATTCTTTGTATTAAGCTTTATTTGTTTATCCATCGCAATGAATACAATACCTATGAGCACGAGCTATGCAATATGGACTGGTATCGGTGCTGCCGGCGGTGCGTTGTTAGGTATTGTATTCTACGGGGAGTCTAAAGAATTTAAACGTATATTATTTATCGGCATTATTCTAGCAAGCACGATAGGTTTGAAGTTAATCAGTTAACTATTTAATAGCTTATAAATCATAATTGATTTCCATCCATTCATTGACTTCTTTGAAACCAAGCTTTTTGTATACTGGTTTACCTAAAGTAGAAGCGGCGAGGAAGATTTTTTTGATATTTCTTGATTCAACATCAAGAATGAGTTCAGTAATGATTTTTTTGGCGATGCCTTGTCCTCTAAAATCTGGGTGTGTATAAATATTAGTAACGTATGCTCTTTCACCTGAAGGGTTTGTGAACGATGGTGGAAATGGGTAATAGATAATCGCACCACTTGCGATAATTTTATCGTCAACAATGGCTAATAATTGATAAAGCGATTTGTTCATTAACATGTCCGTGAAAAATTGTTCTAGTTCAACATCTATATTAGGTGTTGGGTTAGAACCTTCATCAATTAATTGCGCTTTGCGTAATTCGACTAATTCACTTAAATCTGAAATGGTTGCTTGTCTAATAAACATATTTAGCCTCCTTAATATCTATATAAATGGGTATATATTATTATAGATGATTTTTTACAACAACTTAAATTAAAGTGGGGATAAAATGAAAAAAATATTAATGACAGGTGGAACAGGTCTAGTTGGATCAGCTTTAGTTGCACATTACTTAAATACAGATAGTGAAATTTATATATTAACAAGAAGTGATAGAACGTCAGATGAACCATTTATACATTATATTAATTGGTCTGAAGATGGTTGGGAAGAGTATTTACCTCAAATTGATATCGTGATTAACCTGGCTGGTGCTAGTCTCAACAACCGTTGGACACCAGAGCATAAAGAAGCCATTATGAAGAGTCGTATTGAATCGACTAAACGGCTATACGATTATTTTGAAAAGCAAAATTATGCACCAAAAGTATTATTTAATGCGAGTGCAGTTGGATACTACCCGCCGTCTAAAGTTGTTTCTTACGATGAGTATGATCAGTTTCTATCACATGACTTTCTATCGACTGTCGTAGAAAGATGGGAACAAACAGCATGGCTATTTGATAAATTAGGAACGAGAGTCGTTATAGGTCGATTTGGTGTTATATTATCCAGTGAGGGTGGTGCACTACCTACAATGGTTAAACCGTATCAATTCTTTGTTGGCGGTCCACTTGGTTCAGGTAAGCAATGGATGAGTTGGATTCATATTGATGATTTAGTAAAAGGTATCACTACGCTCATTCAAAATGAACAATTTAAAGGTGTTTATAACTTATGTAGTCCTCATCCAGTCCAACAAGATGAATTGGGCAAATCTATTGGGAAAGCGATTCATAGACCACATTTATTGCCAGTACCCAAATTTGCATTGCGCTTGTTATTAGGAGAGCAGTCTACCGTTATTCTAGATGTACAAAAAGTATTCCCTAAAAAGTTGCAAGAACAGAACTTTGAATTTGAGTATCCATATATAGATGATGCCATTAGTCATTTATTAAAATAAATATTAATTAAAGAAGTGGCTGGGACATAATGTAGTGTCTCAGTCATTTTTTTTTGACTTATATACAAAATAAATGTATGATAATGAATATTAATACGAATTATAGTATATTTATTATAAAGGTGGGTACTCAATGAATCAGTTTATCGCATTAACAGAAAAGTATAGCCCGAATAATTATAGTCCATTAGATATTGTTTTGACTGAAGGTAAAGGTGCACATGTTAAAGATTCAGATGGCAATACATATATTGATTGTGTTTCTGGATTTTCAGTTCTAAACCAAGGGCATGGTCATCCTAAAATTATTCAAGCATTTTTAGATCAAAGTCAAAAGATTACAATGACTTCTAGAGCTTTGTATAGTGATAATTTAGGTGCTTGGGAAGAGAAGATTTGTAAGTTAGCCAATAAAAATAAAGTTTTACCTATGAATACTGGAACTGAAGCGGTAGAGACTGCCATCAAAGTAGCAACGAAATGGGGTCAAGATATCAAAGGTATCAATGCGCTTGATGCTGAAATTATTGCGATGGAAGGTAATTTTCATGGTCGAACAATTGGTTCACTATCCTTATCATCAAACGATAGTTATAAAGAAGGCTTTGGTGTACTAGCAGGTAATATTAAATACAGTGAATTTGGCAATGCTGAAGAAATTGCTTCTCTTATCACACCCAATACAACAGCGATCATCTTAGAACCTATTCAAGGAGAAGGTGGCGTTCATATCCCACCTGAAAATTTCATTAAAGATGTTAAAGCTTTGTGTGAGCAACATCAGATTCTGTTGATTGCAGACGAAATTCAAGTAGGACTAGGTCGAACAGGTAAGATGTTTGCGATGGAATGGGAAGGCGTTGAACCTGATATTTATTTATTAGGAAAAGCTTTAGGCGGCGGTCTCTATCCTATTTCTGCGGTCGTAGCGAATGATGATGTCATGCAAGTATTAACGCCAGGTACACATGGTTCTACATTTGGCGGAAATCCTTTAGCATGTGCTGTTTCAATTGCAGCTTTGGATGTACTTATAGATGAGTCGCTTCCTGAACGTTCGCAACAACTTGGTGAAAAATTATTAAATGGTTTGAAAAAAATAGATAGTCCAATTATAAAAGAAGTGAGAGGACGTGGGTTGTTTATCGGTATTGAACTTAATGAGCAAGCACAATCAATCGTATCAAGTATTAATGAACAAGGTGTCTTATGTAAAGAAACACAAGGCAATATTATACGTTTAGCACCACCACTCGTTATTGAAGAACAAGACATTGATACTATTGTTAATGTCATTACACAAACAATAGAAGAAAAATCAAAACAATATCAATCATAGAATTTTTATAAATAGTGAGTAAGGCATAAATCGATGTCTTACTCACTTTTCTTTTATGTTAAAATTTCCTGGGTATATATTTATATACACTCATTTTCAATGAAGGGAAGGATAATATGAAAATAGCAATAGTAGGTTCAGGTAATGGTGCCGTAACCGCTGCTCTAGACATGATATCTAAAGGACATGAAGTAAAATTATATTGTCGTAATCAATCTATTCATAAATTTGATAAAGCTTTTGAACGAGGTGGCTTTGATTTTATAAATGAAGGTGACAAGACATTTGTTAAGTTTACGGACATAAGTGATGATATGTCGTATGTATTAAAAGATGCAGAAGTGATACAAATGATTATCCCTTCATCATTCATCGAACATTATGCGAAAACGATGGCACCTCTTATTAACAATGATCAATTGATCTTATTCAATATCGCAGCAGCTATGGGATCTATTAGGTTTATTAATGTGTTAGAGAAGCAACATATTGAAACAATGCCAAAGTTTGCTGAATTAAATACATTAACGTACGGGACACGTGTAGATTATGATAAAGCAGAAGTGAAATTATCTCTTAACGTTCAGAAAGTACACTTCTCAACATATGATAAAAGCTATTTAACAGAAAGCTTTAAAACGATTAAAGAACTATATCCTTATATCGTTAAAGAAGAAAGTCTTTGGAAGACAAACTTAGAAAACGGGAATCCAGAAGTGCATCCAGGTCCAACATTATTAAACGTAGGTAGAATAGACTATGCAGATGAATTTGCCTTATATAAAGAAGGTATTACACCTCATACTGTGAAGTTACTGCATGCAGTTGAATTGGAAAGATTATCACTAGGTAGAAAATTAGGTTTCGAACTTAATACAGCAAAAGGTGCACGAATAGAACGCGGTTACCTATCAAATGATGATGAAGACGAACCACTTAATAAATTATTCAATACAAGTCCAGTATTTTCACAAATCAACGGACCAAACGAAGTAGAAAATAGATACTTAACAGAAGATATCGCATATGGTTTAGTACTCTGGTCAAGCTTAGGAAAAGTAATCGGCGTACCAACACCAAACATAGATGCCATTATCGTAATCGCTTCAACAATATTAGAGCGAGATTTCTATACAGAAGGTTTAACAGTAGAATCATTAGGATTAGAGAAATTAGGATTGGATTAGAAAAACGCTTAGCTCATTCGCGAGCTAAGCGTTTTTTTCGATTTATTAAGCGACATTTTTAAATAATGATCTACTAATTATTGCGGCTATTACTGTTAATAAGAGAGTTAAGATACCGATACCTATCCATGCGTATTGTACGAATACGTATCCGCCTAATATTGTTAATAAACTTGATCCTACATAATAACCTAATAAATATAAAGTTGAGGCGTGTGATTTGCTTGATTCGGTTAATGTGGCGATATAACTGCTTTGAATGGAATGTGCGCCAAAGAATCCGAATGTCATTGCGGCGAGTCCTAATATATCAATTGGTAAGTATGTTATGAATGTAAGAATAATACCTACAATCATGATTGTTATGGCGATTGCATATGCTTTTTTTATACCATGTTTATAACTGAGTTTCCCAAAGTTAATGGAGCTATACGTACCTATTAAATATAAAATAAATATAAAGGCAATCGTAGACTCACTAAGTGAGAATGGTGGATGTTCGAAACGTACCGTTATATAACTGTATATTGTGACAAAGGTACCCATTAATAAGAATGCTAGTGTCATTGTTTTTAAAACGGCTGGGTTCTTTAATAGCTTTCCATATTTAATGAAATGTTGTTTCGGTGATACCCATTGTGGTGTTTGAACTGTTGAAGTTGGTAATAAAATAACCATTAATATTGCGAGTATTAAATTAAGGATACTGAGCGATGCGATCGCAACTTGCCAATTCGCGATATCTGTTAGAATACCAACAACTACACGACCAGACATACCTCCAAAGGTCGTTCCAGCTACATATAAACCCATTACTTTACTGACTCTATCTTTATGTACTTCATCAGCTATATATGCCATTGCGATAGAAGGCACACCACTTAAAGCTAATCCCATCAGACCACGAATGACGAGAAATATATGGAAGTTCGTTACGAAAACACTGATGATAGATAATACACTTACAAGTAATACAGAAATAGACATCATACGTTTCTTCTCAATATTGTTTAGCATTGGTACTAAAATTAAACCTATACCAAGCATAAAAGTAGAAACGGATAAAGTTAAACTGATATCAGATAGCGACACGTTAAAATATTGACTAAGCCCATTAAATATCGGTTGCGTGACATAAAGGCTAGAAAAAATGATGAATCCTGCTAATAATAATGAAATAGATCTCTTTTTCTGTTCACTTGTCATATTGTATCTCTCCCTACAACAATAATCATAACGCTAAAAAAATCATTTTTCGAAAAATATGCATATATTATTCAATTGTAATTGTGATATATTATAATAATCTGAATTTTTAAGTAAGGGGTGGGAATATGAGATACGAAATAGCTTTAGAGAAAATTGTACCGGCTTTGAAAAAGGTAAATGGAGTTTTATCAATATTTTTAAAGGGGTCTATTGCTAGAGGGGAAAATGATGCATATTCTGATTTAGATATTTATGTCATGTTAGAATGCGATGTACAAGTTGAAGAAGTATATGACAGTATTGTAGATGCACTTGAGCAATATCAAACACTGCTATTTAAAGAATTAGTGGAAATTATTTGTCCTCAAATTGTTGGTATATTTGAAGATATGTTACATATAGATTGTTATATTGTTCATGAACATGATTATCCTCAAACAGATGATATAAAAGTGATGTATGACCCTAACGGTAAATTGAAGGAATATGATAAAAAAGATTTAAGTATAACTGAAGAAGTATTTATAGATTCAGCATTAGATAGTTGTTGGTTTATCTTTCAATATGATCACATAGTTGGAAGAGGGCAATATTTATGGACGACTCAAATGATTGATAATGCACTTAATCATGCAATTAAAGTGTTGTTATATAAATATTATCCTGAGAAAGCAGTTCTAGGTAAAAAAGCTGCTCATCATCTGCCTGCTGATATTTATTCAAAGTTAAATCATATAAATGATTGTAATAATTCTATAAAGCATAGAGAAGCGGTTGCTCAATATATGAATTTTTACCAAGACTATATTAAAGACATGGTTGAGGAATATTGGGTTGAAGGATTCGAAAAAATATACGACTATTTATATAAAAAATATGCATAGCTAGACACCAGTCATAGTGACGTCACTATGACTGGTGTCTATATATTTACATGTGAGTATAATTTTTGAAAAGATGATTCTGATGCGCGTATAATGTAGTTAAATTAATGGGAGGTACGATTATGATAGAAATTTTAGGGCACCACCATATTTCGATGCTTACGAAAGATGCTAAGTTGAATAAAGATTTTTATGTGGAAAAATTAGGGCTACGTTTATATTTAAAAACAGTGAATCAAGATGACCCTTCTATGTATCATTTGTTCTATGGTGATGAGGTTGGTTCGCCTGGTACTTCTTTAACATTTTTCGAACTTAAACCGATGGGACAAACTTATAAAGGTACGAACTCTATTTCAAGAATAGGCTTGTTAGTACCAAGTGAAGAAAGCTTAAATTATTGGAAAGATCGTTTTGAAAAGCTTGATGTTGATCATGACGCTATTGGTATTTATAACGGTATGACAGCTTTACATTTTAGAGATCACGAAGGATTGGAAATGGTGTTATTACCTAATGGTGAACGTAAAGTTCCGCAAAGTTGGCGTCATAACAGGTACACAGATGTACCAGAAGAACATCAAATTATGGGTATGGGTCCTGTAGAATTTAAAATTGATGATGTTTCAGAAATGAAAAATTTCCTGGAAAATGATTTGCATTTTGAGTTAGTAGATTCTGAAAGTGAGCTATTATATACGATTGATTTTGAAGGATTGTATAGCGATATTATATTGAAAGAAGTAGAAGGTGAAAGAGAAAGACCTGGTAAAGGAAGTATTCACCATCTTGCATTATCTGTAGCAGACGAAGAAGAATTAAATAAAGTGAAAGAATTATTAGACGAAAAAGGCGTTGTACATTCTGGAATAGTGGATAGAGATTTCTTTAAAAGCTTATATTATAGACATTCACATATATTAATCGAATTTGCGACACAAGGACCAGGTATGCCATATGATGATGTGTCACAACTTGGACAACAGCTAGACTTACCAGGCTTTTTAGAATCAAGAAGAGCAGAAATTGAAAGTAATTTAGAACCTATTTAATAGTAGAATGTCGGGTTCTAACGTTCAAGAGTGAAAAACAAGATCGTTAGCGGGCAAAAAAATTAAAAAAATGAGAGAAAACCAGGCGCTAACGTTCAAGACTGCAAGACAAGATCGTTAGAAATTCTAACGCTCAAGAAACGCAAACAAGATCGTTAGCGGTTCATATATACAAACAAAAGCACCTTTTGACCGAGTCAAAAGGTGCTTTTTTCTATATTTTATGTTGTTGTTTCTTTATTAATCTCACTGTGATAAATGAGGTGATTGGAATGGCGATACTTACAGCGATGCCACCTAATAATATGGTTATGATTTCAGCTGCAAATATTTTAGCATTGATTATTTCGCCAAAGGTGTAATTTAATTTACCAAACCAGAAAAATAACGTGATTTGTCCGCCTATATAGGCGAAATAAATTGTATTGGTTGTTGTTGATAGGATGTCTCTTCCTATTGTTAAGCCAGACTTGAATAGTTGTTGTAATGATATTTTTGGATGTGCTTCATATAGTTCGTACATTGGAGAACTAATGGATATTGTTAAATCTATCACTGCTGCGATTACAGCTAATACAACTGTAAATACCATAAGTTCAGCATAGTTTATACCTACATTCATTGAAAATATATACGTTTCATCTTGTTCTTCTTCAGTGAAACCTTGCAACATTGAAATGTCTACAATGAAATATATTAATCCTATTAAGATAAGCGTAGATATAATGGTCGCGAAAAAGGCAGCAACTGTCTTAGTATTATATGCATTAATATAGAACAAGTTAATGCATGTAATAATTAAACAGAAGATGATTAATACGATGAATATAGGCGCTTTATAAATGATGAGTAATAGCGCAATAAACAACGTCAGCAAGTTTAAAAATAAAGTTACGAACGATCTAAATCCTTTCTTTCCACCAACGATGATCATAAGAACGAGTAATATACTGGCTAAAATAAATGTCGTCATTATTTAGCCTCCTCTCGTTGCATGAACATCATTGCAACAAATATTGTGATAGGTATCGTAATCACAATACCAATGCCACCCATGAGTGCTCTTGTAATTTCTAATGACCAATTCATGGATAAGGTATACGTGATTGTATTGCTATTTTTAAAGTAAAGAATAATCATCGGAATGCTACCAGATAAATAAGCGAAGAATAAGATATTCGTCATTGTACCCATAATATCTTTACCAATGTTTGTGCCAGATTGACGCAATTGTTTCAATGAAATTTCGGGATGTTGTGCTTTAATCTCATATAAGGAACTTGTTAACGTAATGGCAACATCCATAACCGCGCCGAGCGAGCCTATTAGCACAGACGCAAGGAATATTTGTGTCGGTTGAATCGTTAAGAAACTCATCGTTTCATATTTAACACCGTCACCATTCGTAAACATCATGACAAGTTGAGCGATACCAATACTTAAAAATGTACCGAATAAAGTTGAAATTATCGCAACAAAAGTTCTCCGCTTAAAGCCACTAACGAGCAATAAGGATACGATTGTTGAGAATATAACTGTTGCCGTCATTAATATAAAGAAGTGATGATTATTATGTTTCATGAAATAATCAATCATCAATAGTAGAACTGTGACATTAATAATGAGTGAAATAATGGAATATAGTCCTGATTTTCTACCGACGATAAGTAAAGTTAATAAGAATAAACCAGTCATTAATGTGACAGCGCCATCTCGTTTTAAGCCTTTTATAATAGCAGTGTCTTCTTTACCTTTATAGGATAAGAGGACTTGGTCGTTTACATGGTATTTCTCAGAATCCGTTAAAGAGTCCGTGTATTTATGAGGAACCGTAATGCGGTCTCCTTTATGCTGGCCATTCTGAATCTCTAAATGGATTTGTTCTTTATGTAACGTATCTTTATTTTTATTTTGGTCAATCGTTGTTTGTGAAGATTGATGTGTAATATCCCTAATTTGACCAATTGGTGTTTTGTAATATTGCGCATTATGCTGGGTGAATATATAGGCTATTATAACGCATACAATAAATATGAGTATCGCAACATTAAATGGTTTCGTTAATTGTTGTTTGATTTTGTCATTCATGTTTTGCCACCATCATTTTTCTTTGATTTGAACATACTATAGTATACGTACATAAGAGGTGTACTTCAATTATTTCCATGTTTCAGCACAAGGTAGTGAATCGCGTTTTCTAGCTTTTGAGACATACGGATGTCCTGTTACTGTGAAACGTAAAGGTTTGTCAGTCCAAATACCCTTATTTGGGACGCCGATTCTTGCTGAACGTTCGATTTGTTTAGGGTATCTTCTATTTGTTGTATCAATTTTTAAGCAATTGTCATTGAGTTTAGTGCCGTCTAATGCTTTAGATATTTGCATCGCTTGCGTGAATTTGCCAGGTCCATTAGTTAATTCTATACCTGTTTTGCCGTTACGGTTCAGTGCCATTTGTTCAATGCCATGTTCAGGTTCTATCGCTCTAATTAAGACACCTTGAGGTTCACCTTCAACTTGTGTAACAAAGTTAATCAGTAGTTGTTTGTGCATAGAGTGTGCATAAATCGTTCCACCTTCACAATACAAAGATTTCACGCTTTTAGTATTTCTGCCATTGAACGAATGGGCTGCTTGATCGTGTTTACCAACATAAGCTTCCGTTTCAACGATATAACCTGTATATACGATATCGTCTGTTTCGTGAATGATTTTGACACCAAGTAAGTCGGCAGCAATTTCTTCAGTCGTTCTATTGATAAAATCCATTTTGAAAATATCCTCCTTAATGATACGTTGCTTGTCTTTGTAATAAAGAACGTGTATGTTCAATAAAAGTCTTCAATTTACTGTTTTGATTATTGTCTTGATAAACAATGTTAATCGTTCTTTTAAGTTCGGTATGTGTTAACGGGATTTTTGTGAGTTGTTCATTTTCAATGCCATTACTTAAATAATCAGGTACGATGAGTACGCCTTTTTCAGAAAGTAATGTTTGTCGTAATAATGCAAAATTTGAAATCGGGTAAGTCTTCTGTGATGCATGTTTACGTATTAATTGTGATATTTGATCAGGTAATGTGTTGAAATGGTAAATGTATTGCTGGCTCAATTGTGATAAAGGCGGTTTAGGGTTCATTGATAAATCGTTGTTATTATGAACGTATAAATTATATGTTTCTTCGAATAGTGTATGTTTAATAGTGTGTTTATTGTTTGTAAGTTTCGGTGTAAGTTCGCATAACGCGACATCTATTTGGTGAGATAATAAACCTTCTTCGATTTCTAGTGGTGTCATCATCATAGGTCTAACTTCTATTTTGAAATCTCGCTCGTAAGTCTTAATAATAGCCGGTAATGCTTGTGATACATAACTTTCTGTATAAGCGAGTTTAATAGAACGTCTATCTGAATGTTCTTGGTGTATAAAAAAATCTTTCGTTTCTTCTATTAAGTTTAAAATTCTATTTGTCTGTGTAAGTAAGAGTTCGCCACTGTCCGTTAATTTTACATTTCTGCCTTCTCTTAAAAATAATGTCGTGTTTAATTCTTTTTCTAAATTTGCGATTTGTCTACTGACCGCAGATTGGGCAATCTCTAGCTCGAGCGCAGCCTCTGAAATATGCTCTCTTAAAGCAACTTCTCTAAAATAAATTAATTGTTTTATCTCCATATTCAACACCTCATTATTTATATTATCTAATTTTTAGATATATTTCATCTATTTTATATATTGTTAAGATAAGTCTTTGTAAAGTATGATATAGACTATCAATTATTGAAGATTCTGAAATTTATTGTTGAGGTGATGTCGTATGTCATTTAAGAAAGATAGAAGACAACTTGGCCTATATGATTCGATGGACGAGCATGATGCTTGCGGGATTGGCTTTTACGCCAATATGGACAACAAAAGGTCACATGAAATTGTACTAAAATCAATTGAAATGCTTTGTAGGTTAGACCATAGAGGTGGAGTTGGAGCTGACGGAATTACTGGTGATGGCGCTGGTATTATGACAGAAGTCCCTCACCTCTATTTTAAACAAAAATTAAAATTAAATTTACCTGAAGAAGAACATTACGCAGTAGGTATGTTTTTCACTGATGAAAAAATAGCTGGCAGTGAACATGAAAAGAGGTTTAATGCGTACTTTGAAGAAGAAGGATTAAAAGTTATTGGATACAGAGATGTTCCATTAGATACATCAGTATTGGCAGAACATGTTGAAGCGACAATGCCTTGTATTCAACAAGTGTTTGTTGAAAATCATTCAAGTGAACACTTTGATCGTTCGTTATTCATTGCGCGTAAACAAATTGAAAGATATGGCGATGAACAAGATTTAGATTTATACTTTGCAAGTTTATCTAGAAGAACAATCGTATATAAAGGTTGGTTGCGTTCAGACCAAATTAAAGGTTTATATATTGATTTGTTAGATGAAGATTATGTTTCTAAATTTGGTTCTGTACATTCGAGATTTAGTACGAATACATTTCCAAGTTGGAAAAGAGCGCATCCGAATAGATTATTAATGCATAATGGTGAAATTAACACGATTAAAGGTAATGTTAACTGGATGCGTGCAAGACAAGACAGATTAATTGAAACAATCTTTGGTGATGTGAAAGATAAGATTGGAACAGTGTTAGATGAATCAGGAAGTGACTCATCAATCGTTGATAATGCACTAGAGTTCTTAAGTTTAAGCATTCCTCCAGAACAAGCAGCAATGTTATTGATACCTGAACCGTGGTTATATAACGAAACACAAGATCCTAAAATTAGAGCATTCTATGAATATTACAGTTATTTAATGGAACCTTGGGACGGTCCGACAATGATTAGTTTCTGTGATGGAGATAAACTTGGTGCATTAACAGACCGTAATGGTTTAAGACCTGGTCGTTACACAATTACAGATTCAAATGAAATTATATTTTCTTCAGAAGTAGGCGTTATTGACGTTGAAGAAGAACATGTTGTTTATAAAGGGCAACTCAACCCAGGTAAACTTTTATTAGTGGATTTTAAAGAGAATAAAGTTATAGAAAATGATGAATTAAAACAACGTATCGCAAGTGAATATCCATATGATGAGTGGGTAAGCCATAAAGCGTTAAACGTAAATGATACAGTGGCGACACCTTCACATGTTGAAGAAGAGAAATTATTCCAATTACAACGTCGTTTCGGATATACAAAAGAAGAAATCAATAAATATATGTCAGAACTCGTGAGTGAGAAGAAAGATCCAATTGGTGCGATGGGCTTTGATACGCCAGTTGCCGTGTTAAGTACGAGACCAGAATCGTTGTTTAATTACTTTAAACAACATTTTGCTCAAGTAACAAACCCACCAATTGACTCATATAGAGAGAAAATTGTTACAAGTGAATTGGTTTACTTAGGTAAAGAAGGTAACTTGCTACAACCGCATCAAGATAACACGAGAAGAATTCAATTAAATCACCCGGTATTATCGAAAGCGCAACTTGAACAAATTCAAGATAGTGAATTTAATGTTGCGGTGATTCCGACGACTTACACAGGTTCACTTAAAGAAGCTCTAGATGACTTAGGGCAAACAGTTTCAAAAGCCGTTAAAAATGGTGCTGAGATTATTGTCTTAGAAGATGAGTCTGTTGAAGATTTAGAAGCGGCGTTTGCAATGCCGATATTATTAGCGGTTAGTCACATTCATCAACATTTGATTAGAACGGGTCAACGTTTAGATACAAGTATTGTGGCGTATTCTGGTGAGTGTCGTGAAGTACATCATTTAGCTACATTAATAGGATATGGTGCCAATGCTGTTGTGCCGTACTTAGCACATTATACGATTGAAGACTTAACTGCTGCGGGACGTCTTGAAGGTACAGTTGAACAGAATATTGATACGTTTAGTCAAACGTTATCAGCTGGTGTGATTAAAGTAATGGCTAAAATGGGTATTTCAACTGTTCAAAGTTATCAAGGTGCACAAATATTTGAAGCAATTGGGTTAGGTAAAGATGTTATCGATCAATACTTTACAGGTACACCGTCTAAACTTTCTGGTATATCAATTGATACGATTGATAAAGAGAATAAAGCGAGACAATCTGAACAGATTAAATATTTAAATTCAGGTAGTACTTTCCAATGGCGTCAACAAGGTGAATATCATGCATTCAACCCTAAAACAATTCATTTATTACAGCATGCATGTAGAGATAATAATTTTGAAATGTTTAAAGAGTATTCTGAAGCTGCAGATAGTGAACGTATGAGTCACTTAAGAAACTTACTTGATTTTAAATCAGATCGCACTATTGATTTAAAAGATGTAGAATCTGCTGACCAAATTGTGAAACGCTTTAAGACAGGTGCAATGAGTTTCGGTTCTATTTCTCAAGAAGCGCATCAAACCTTAGCAGAAGCGATGAATAGAATTGGTGGACGTAGTAATAGCGGTGAAGGTGGAGAAAATCCAGAACGCTTTATTATTAAACCGGATGGCACAAATTATATGAGTGCTATTAAGCAAGTGGCATCAGGTAGATTTGGTGTAACGAGCGATTACTTACAACATGCTAAAGAAATTCAAATTAAAGTCGCACAAGGTGCTAAACCTGGTGAAGGTGGACAATTACCTGGTACAAAAGTTTATCCGTGGGTAGCTGAAGTGCGTGGTTCAACACCAGGTGTAGGATTAATTTCACCACCACCTCACCATGATATATATTCTATTGAGGACTTAGCACAACTGATTCACGACTTAAAGAATGCAAATAGAAAAGCAGACATTAGTGTTAAGCTCGTTTCTAAATCTGGCGTAGGTACAATTGCAGCAGGTGTTGCAAAAGCTTTTGCCGATAAAATTGTCATCAGTGGATATGATGGTGGTACAGGTGCATCACCTAAGACGAGTATTCAACATGCTGGGTTACCTTGGGAGATTGGTTTATCTGAAACACATCAGACACTTATGTTAAACGGTCTTCGTTCACGTGTAACGTTAGAAACTGACGGTAAATTAATGACTGGTCGTGATGTTGCACTCGCTTGTGCGTTAGGTGCAGAAGAGTTTGCATTTGCGACAGCACCATTAGTCGTGCTTGGCTGTATTATGATGAGAGTATGTCATAAAGATACATGTCCAGTTGGTATTGCGACTCAAAATGGTGACTTAAGAAAATTATATACAGGTAAAGCAGATCACATCGTAAACTTCATGTATTTTATTGCCGAGGAAATAAGAGAAATTCTAGCTTCATTAGGCTTAAAAACAATGGACGAACTTGTAGGTAGAACGGACTTGTTATCAGTATCAAATAGATATTACTCTCATCCTAAAGCGAGAGAACTTGATTTAGAGGCACTTTTATTTGTAAATGAAGGTGAAAGATACCGCTCTATGAATCAAAATCATCACCTTGATGTCGGCTTCGACTTAACAAAATTATATGAAGATGCAAAAGCATCAATCGATCATGGTGAGAAATTTGTTGGTAGTTATAACGTTCGAAATACTGAAAGAGATGTTGGTGTTATTACAGGTAGTTATATTACAGAAGTGCACGGTGAACCTGGTTTACCAGAAGATACAATAAGTGTTAAGACATTTAAACATGCTGGACAAAGTTATGGTGCATTCACGCCTAAAGGTATGACGTTACATCATACTGGTGATGCTAACGATTACTTTGGTAAAGGCTTATCCGGAGGTAAATTGATCTTAAATGCACCTAACGAAGATAGAGAAGACAATATCATCGTCGGTAACGTTTGTTTCTACGGTGCGACAAGCGGAACATCTTATATTAACGGTAGAGCTGGTGAACGTTTCTGTGTAAGAAATAGTGGCGTTAACGTCGTTGTTGAAGGTGTCGGCGACCACGGATTAGAATACATGACTGGTGGACGTGTCGTCATCTTAGGTGATGTAGGACGTAACTTCGGTCAAGGTATGAGTGGTGGTGTATGTTACGCATTGCCAACAGATGTTGAAGCATTCAAAAAAGATAATGAACTTGACACTTTAGAGTTTGAAACATTAAAAGATCCAGATGAAATTGCGAATTTAAGACATATGTTAGAAGAACATGTTCGATATACAAATAGTAAAAAAGCACAATCAGTGCTAGCATCATTTGACACAATTGTAGACAAAGTGATTAAAGTGATTCCGAAAGACTACAAACTTATGATGCAGAAGATTTCACTACACAAATTAGAAAACGAAGAAGATGCACTGTTAAATGCATTCTTTGATGATCGAAAATCTATTGGTGATGAAGAAGAACTGGCTTCGGTATATTAAGAAGGAGGGCATATTATGGGTGAATTTAAAGGTTTTATGAAGTATCCTAAGCAACAACTTGATGAGTTGCCGTTAAAAGATAGAATTAAAGGATATGACGCATTCCAACAACGTTTTACTAAAGAAGACGCAGCTACACAAGGTGCGCGTTGTATGGATTGTGGAACACCATTTTGTCAAACAGGCTCATCATTCGGTAGAGATACAATAGGTTGTCCAATAGGTAACTATATACCAGAGTGGAACGACTTAGTGTATCGCAAAGATTATGAAGAAGCATATGCAAGGTTATCAGAAACAAATAACTTTCCTGAATTTACAGGTCGTGTATGTCCTGCACCATGTGAATCTTCATGTGTCTTAGCGATTAATAATGATTCAGTCGCTATCAAAGGGATAGAACGTACAATAATAGATGAAGCGTATGATATGGGACTTGTGAAACCTAAGTTTCCTGAGCATCGCTTAGAAGAAAAAGTGGCCATTATCGGTAGTGGTCCAGCAGGCTTAACAGCTGCAGAAGAATTAAATTTACTTGGTTATAATGTGACTGTATATGAGCGTAACCATCGTCCAGGTGGTTTGCTTATGTATGGCATACCAAGTATGAAATTAGATAAAGAAGTTATCGAACGCCGTGTGAAATTAATGGAAGAAGCGGGTATCGTCTTTAAAACAGATGTTAATGTGGGGAAAGACATCACGAAAGAGGAACTAGATGAACAGTATGATGCAATTATTGTTTGTACAGGCTCACAAAAAGGACGAGACCTACCATTAGAAGGACGTATGAGCTTCGGTATACATTTTGCGATGGAATATTTAACAGAGCAAACACAATTACAAATGGGAGAAATTGACGAACCAACTATAACAGCAAAAGGTAAAAATGTGATTGTAATCGGTGCGGGTGATACAGGTGCTGACTGCGTAGCAACAGCATTAAGAGATGACTGTAAATCAGTCGTTCAATTTAATAAATATGTAAGACTAACAGATAAAATGGAACAAAATACAGCATGGCCATTACCAATGCCAATTTTCAAGTTAGACTATGCGCATAAAGAATATCGTGAAAAATTCGGATTCGAACCAAGAGCATATGGTATTCAAACAATGCGTTACGATGTTGATGAAAATGGTAATATTCGCGGTCTATATACACAAGTGTTAGAAGAAACTGAAGATGGAATGGTAATTGTCGAAGGTACAGAACGTCATTGGCCAGCAGATTTAGTCCTATTATCAATCGGTTTTGAAGGTACAGAACATTTAGTACCACATTCATTCAACTTAAAGACAGAACGAAATAAAATCGTAGCAAATGAAAAAGACTTCAGAACAAATCAAGATAAAGTATTTGTAGCTGGAGATGCAAGAAAAGGTCAAAGTTTAGTCGTTTGGGCAATAAAAGAAGGTCGTGCAGTTGCAAAAGCTGTAGATGAATCCTTAAAGAAAAAAATTACAATTTAAATTTTGTGATTTTTGTTGACATCAGTAATGGCATGTTATAAGATAAATAATGTCTTATTTGGAGGAATACCCAAGTCCGGCTGAAGGGATCGGTCTTGAAAACCGACAGGGGCTTAACGGCTCGCGGGGGTTCGAATCCCTCTTCCTCCGCCATTATTTTTAAAATATCCAAGACTATATATATAAAGAACACTGTCCACTTTTGTGGGCAGTGTTTTTTGTTGTGAAAAAATATTGTGTTTGAATGTGGAATTGTGCCCGGAGTGGAGATTGAGTTGTAGGGTGGAATATTGCAGGTGGAAATATAGAGGATATCGATATAAGGGTTTTTGTTAGGGACAGAATTCCGAGAAATGTCCGTAAGGGGTGCTGTTAGGGACAGAATTCTGAGAAGTGTCTCTAAGGAGTGCCCATCTAATTACCAGAATTCAGAAAAATGGAAGTTAGCGAACTCTAATTACCAGAATTCGAAATAATGGAAGTTACTCGGACCGGGCTCCAACCTAACTCGCGCATATGTCCAACCTCATATCGTCATGCGTTTATGACAATTTCTTTTGTTTTCACAAAAGGATAACAACTTTGCTATAATATAAGAATATTCTGATAAAAGGTCGTGTCTTAATGAAAGCAAAGGGATTAAATAGAGGAGATGTGGTGGGTGTTGTAGCATTAGCGAGTCCGCCAAACCAAAAGCATTTAAAGAATGGGTTGAAACTTTTAGAAGAAAGATATGGTATTCGGTTTAAACTAGCGAAAAATATAGACCGCGTTCATGGTCATTTAGCGGGAACGGATGATGAACGATTAGATAGTTTGCATGACATGTTAGAAGATGATGAAGTGAAAGGTATTATATGTGCTTGCGGTGGTTATGGTACACCTAGAATTGTAGAACGTATTGATTATAATCTTGTAAAAGCACATCCTAAAATTATATGGGGATACAGTGATATAACATGCTTACATAATGCTATTAGACAACAAACGGGATTGGTAACGTTTCAAGGTCCTATGATCGCATCTGATATAGGCGATACATATAATGAGATTTCTATTGGGAGCTTTGAGCAGTTATTTAATGGTGAAGCTGTGTCTTATCCTACAGATCAATTAACGTTTAAATCGTTGGTTGGTGGTCGCGTTGAAGGAGAAATTGTTGGTGGTTGTTTATCTTTACTTGTTTCAAGTTTAGGAACACCATATGAAATCGACACTAAGGGCAAAATTTTATTTATAGAAGATATTGGGGAAGTGCCTTATAAGGTAGATGGGTTTTTACAACAACTCAAATCTGCTGGCAAGTTAGATGATGCTTCTGGATTTATTTTCGGGCCATTCACAGATAGCGAGCCTAAAAACCCAAAAAAATCTTTAACGATGAAAGAAGTGTTAGATGATTTTATAACGCCATTAAATAAACCGGCAGCATATGATTTGGATATCGGGCATTGCACACCACATTTTGCGATACCGTTTGGAACAGAAGCTACATTAGATGTGGACAAGAAAGTGTTAAATATAGCGTCAGGTGTAATTATAGAATAAAGGGGAAGTTATATGTTTATAACAGATATAAAATACTATAGATATGAAACACCTTTGAAGAAACCTTTTAAAACAGCACTGAGAACAGTAGAGGTTATTGAAAGTATATATGTATTTATTGAAACGAATTATGAAGATGTTATAGGTGTTGGTGAAGCAGTACCTACATATGTTATTACCGGTGATACAAAAGGTGGTATAGAAGCTGCGATTGAAGAGGTCTTTAAGCCATTATTAATTAACCGACCATTAACCAAAGACTTACTAGATGAAATTCATCAAGTCATAGTAGGTAATACAAGTGCTAAAGCTGCAATAGATATCGCACTTTATGACTTATTAGCACAAGAAGCAGAATTGCCTTTATATCAATATATCAATCATAACCCGGGAAATAAATCGTTAGAAACGTGTTATACCGTGAGTTTAAATGATGCTGACGAAATGGTAGAAGATGGTTTGCGATATGTAGAAGATGGCTTTAACCATTTGAAGATAAAAGTGGGTAAAGATGATGTCTCAACAGATTTAAATAGATTACAAGCATTACGATCTTCTTTACCAAGTGAGGTTATTTTAAGTGCGGATGCAAACCAAGCATGGGATGAAAAAGGTGCGCGTCATGCATTGAAACATTTTGATGAAGCAGATTTGAATATTGAGAGTATTGAACAACCTGTAGGGAGATATGAGTATAAGGTACTAGGTGCGCTATCTCAAGAATTCAAAATACCTTTAATGGTAGATGAAGGATTGTTTAGTATACATGATGCAGAGAGACTTGTAGAAGTTGGTGCGACAAATATATGGAATATTAAACTGATGAAGACTGGTGGTATTCATCAAGCTTTAAAAATACATGATATTGCTAAAGGTGAAGCGATACCTTGCATGGTTGGATGTATGATGGAAACACATGTGTCCGTTACGGCGGCTTTACATTTTAGTTTGGCAGCAGAACAAGTGAATCGTGTTGATTTTGATGCGCCTTTAATGGTAGTTGAGCGACAAGTTGAAGGTGGTATTACTTATGAAGGTGCTAAAGTAACCGTTTCAGAAGGTACAGGGTTAGGAATAGATCGTGAATCTTTATATAAGAAGGTGAGCTCATGATTAAATATTGCAGAGTAAATGTCGGAACAATATGGAGAAGCTTTGATAAAGCTAGAGAAATTGATAGAGACGGTATCATGTACCCAGCAGATATTCAACGTTGGTTACTTGAACTTAATTTAGAACAGAAATTATCTTTTACGGAAGATAGTAGAATAGATACGCAAATTCTTTATGGCGAAAAAGTAGAAGTCGTAGAAGAACAAGATGGCTGGAGTTACGTTATCTGTTTAGAGCAACCGTCTAAACAGAATCCAAAGGGATATCCAGGATTTATTCCGACGAGTCAATTAGGTGAGATGAAGGCGTACGATACACATCCGCGCCTTCGTGTTAATGTACCTAAGACGACATTGTTTAATTTAGATTTTACTACGAAACAAATTCTGTCATTTAATACGATTTTACCTATTATTAAGAAAGATGAGCCTTTTATTGAAGTTGATACACTTGAAGGCAAAGGGCTCATTAGTGCGAATGATGTAGAATTCAGTGATGAATCTGGTGCATTTGAAATTGGCACGATGGCAGGTGTCATTGAAAATGCGAAGCGCTTTTTAGACTTACCTTATTTATGGGGAGGGATGTCTAGTTATGGCTATGATTGTTCAGGATTATGTTTCCAAATGTACAAAAGTCAAAACTTCCACATCCCCAGAGATGCTGATGAACAATATGAAGCAATGACGGATATTTCGATAGCATCACATGACTTTTTGCCAGGTGATTTACTGTTCTTCAGTAAACCAGAAGATAAAGGCTTTTTATCACATGTTGGCATATACATGGGAGAAGACATGATGATTCATGCGCCGCATACACCGAAAAGTATCGAAATCATTAAGTTATCAGGTAGTTATTATCAAAAGATATTAGCTAAAGCTGCCCGATTATCAAATATCTAGTATAGATTGAATAATATATGACCCAAATTGGTGAGAGAAATCGATCGCCTTTTTGGGTTTATTTGTGTTGGATAAGAAACAATAATAATATAGCTCGCCTTCATGTTGGATAATACCTACATCATTGACAACGTTGTCGTACTCACCTGTCTTAGTGTAAAAATTAAGCGTATCTTCGTAAAAAGATCGATAGATTGAAACTTTATCGTTTAAATGTTGGTCATTCATGATGTTCATCATGTCTTGATGATGTTTATGTTCTGCAATAAAGCGTAGTATACGAATCATATCTTGAGAATTCGTTGTATTCTGTTTACCTTCACTTATAGCTACTGCATCCATCATATAACGATTTAACTGCGTTTGTTCACATTGCAATGTTTCCTGAATAAATAAGTTAATGTGTTGAAGTCCGAAATGATCGATTAATGTATTCGTTGCCGTATTGTCCGAAACAACGATCATTAAGTAGATTAAATCTTGAACGCTCAGTTGATCGATAGTCATATTTTTTAGAACGCCACTGCCGCCAACTTTATGATTGATTTGAACGAGTGCTTTTCTATCTTCTTGAGTCGTGCTTTCATAAATATAAATCATAATAGGCAATTTAATTAAACTTGCTGATTCAAATATTTTTTCGTGGTGATGGTTTGTGAAAATGATAGAATCTCCTTTTGCAAAATCGAGTGCAACGTTGTCATGATCGATATATTCATGTGTTAAAAAAAACATATGAAAAACCTCCTTTACACAATCATACTACATTATTTATATAATATTAATTGTAAGCCTTTACATACTTGTATATACAAGTTATAATTCAACTAAATAAAGTTAGGGGAGTGAGTTTAATGGCTGTGAATAGAGAAGATGTAAAGCAGATTATTGATGCTATTGGTGGGCAAGACAATGTAAATGCTGCAACCCACTGTGTGACACGGTTAAGACTTGTATTAAATGATGAAAGTAAAGTTAATAAAGATGCATTAGATCAAATAGATTTAGTGAAGGGGTCCTTCTCAGCAAACAACCAATTTCAAATTGTAATTGGACCGGGAACTGTTGATGAGGCTTATGAAATTTTCCAACAAGAAACAGGTGTTGAAGAAAGTTCGAAAGATGACGTGAAGAAAGCTTCTGAGCAGAAGATGAATCCATTTCAACGTTTAATTAAATTGTTGGGTGATGTATTCATTCCAATCTTACCTGCAATCGTAACAGCAGGTTTACTATTAGGTTTAAACAATGTATTAACAGCAGAAAATTTATTTGGCGCTAAGCCACTTGTTGAACAATATGCATGGCTTGCAGACTTTGCAAACATCATTAACGTTATCGCAAGTACCGCATTTATCTTCTTGCCAGCTTTAATTGGTTGGTCAGCTATGCGTGTATTTGGTGGTAGCCCAATTCTAGGTTTAGTATTAGGTCTAATCTTGTTACATCCGCAACTTGCTTCTCAGTATGATTTAGGTGGCGGTAAATCGAGTGAAATTCCTGTATGGCACATATTTGGTTTAGAAATTAAGCAATTAAACTATCAAGGTCAAGTATTACCGATATTATTCGCAACATGGATATTATCTATTATTGAGAAATTCTTAGCTAAACGTGTACATGATTCTATTAAAATGCTTGTAGTAGGTCCTGTAGCGTTATTAATTACTGGATTTTTAGCATTTATCGTTATTGGTCCATTGGCGTTAGAGTTAGGTACGTTAATTACAAATGGTATTAAAGCGATTTTCGAAACTGCTGGCTGGTTAGGTGGCGCAGTGTATGGATTATTCTATGCACCTCTTGTTATTACAGGATTACACCATATGTTCTTAGCGGTAGATTTCCAACTCATGGGAAGTCCTTTAGGCGGCACGTATTTATGGCCAATTGTGGCAATATCTAATATTTGTCAAGGTTCAGCAGCGTTCGGCGCTTGGGTAGTATACAAACAACGTAAAATGGTTAAAGAACAAGGTTTAGCGGCTACATCTGGTATTTCAGCATTCTTAGGTGTAACTGAGCCAGCAATGTTCGGTGTCAACTTACCATTGAAATATCCGTTCTTTGCAGCAATTATTTCGTCTAGTTTACTAGGTGCGTTTATTGGTGCTAATAAAGTGTTAGGTAGCGTAGGTGTAGGCGGTGTACCTGCAATTATCTCTATTCAAAGAGAATATTGGGGTGTGTTCGGTATTGCGACATTGATTGCGGTAGTATTACCAGCTATACTAACGATTGTGCTTTCAAACTTTGCTAATGAAAAAGCTAAAGAAATGGTTCAAGAATAATATATATAAATAAAGGAGTATACCTATATGGCAGTTTCAGATTGGAAGAAGTCCGTTGTTTATCAAATTTATCCAAAGTCATTCAATGATACGACTGGAAATGGACAAGGTGACATACCAGGTATTATAGAAAAATTACCTTATTTACAAACGTTAGGTGTAGATTACATTTGGTTAACACCAATTTATCAATCACCAATGAACGATAATGGATACGATATTAGTGATTATTATCAAATTAATCCTGATTTTGGTACAAAGGAAGATGTCAAAACATTACTAGATGAAGCGCACAGTTTAGGTATTAAAGTGATGCTCGATATTGTGATCAATCACACTTCGACATCTCATAACTGGTTTGTAGAATCTCGCAAGTCTAAAGATAATCCGTATCGTGATTATTATATTTGGAAAGAAGGCACTAAAGAAGAGCCCCCAACTAACTGGGAGTCTAAGTTTGGTGGTAATGCTTGGACTTATGATGAACAAACCGAAAGTTATTATTTAAGATTATTTGATATTTCTCAAGCTGATTTAAATTGGGAGAATGACAATTTAAAGGCTGAAATATATGAAATGATTAATTATTGGATTGATTTTGGCGTAGATGGTTTCAGATTTGATGTCATTAACTTAATTTCCAAAGGTGCTTTCGAAAATTCAACAGCAATCGGTAAAGAATTTTATACAGATGGACCAAAAGTCCATGAGTATTTACAAGAACTGAATAAACAAACATTTGGCAATAAAGACATTATGACGGTTGGAGAAATGTCATCAACAACGATTGATAATTGTATTAAATATACAAATCCAGAACGTAATGAGTTAAGTAGTGTGTTTAATTTTCATCATTTAAAAGTAGATTACAAAGATGGTGAAAAGTGGTCAGATATGAAATTTGATTTTCTTGAACTGAAACGTATCTTAATGGATTGGCAAGTGAATATCGCAAAAGGTAACGGATGGAATGCTATTTTCTGGTGTAACCATGATCAACCTAGAGTCGTAACGAGATTCGGTAAAGACGATACAGAAGCGGAAAGAGTTAAATCTGCTAAGATGCTTGCGATATCATTACACATGCTTCAAGGTACGCCGTATATTTATCAAGGTGAAGAAATTGGCATGACAGATCCAGGTTTCACGGATATTGATCAATATAAAGATGTCGAATCGCTTAATGCATACAAATTATTAAAAGAACGCGGTATGGATGAACAAATGATTATGAAAGTAATAGGTCAGAAATCTAGAGATAATTCTAGAACGCCTATTCAATGGAATGCGCATGCTGAGGCAGGCTTTACAACTGGAGAACCATGGATTGGTATCCCGGAAAATTATAAGCATATTAATGTTGAAGCGGCATTGGAAGATAAAGATTCTATTTTCTATACTTATCAAAAGTTAATACAATTACGTCATGAACACGATGTGATAACGTATGGAGAAGTTGAACCACTTCATATGGAGCATCCAGAGTTGTTCGTTTACAAGAGACATTTAAATAATGAAACTTGGTTAGTTGTTGCAAACTACTCTGATCAAATCGTTGATATCCCAGAAGATATCGATTTAGAGGGTGAAATCATGATTGCAAATAATGATTTAAATGGTAATGCTTTGCAACCATTCGATGCTTTCGTCGTAAAAGTAAGTGGTGACTAATTGATGTTGAAGGTATAGAGGTGAACGCATGAACAAGTATATGAAAATCTACCAATCTATTTGTGAAAAAATTTTAAATGGTGAATATGCTCATTTACAGCAACTACCTTCAGAAAATGAATTAACAAAGATATATTCAACTTCTAGAGAGACTGTAAGGAAAGCTTTAAATTTATTGCAAGAAAAAGGTTATATTCAAAAGTTAAGAGGCAAAGGGTCTGTCGTTATTTATGAAGATGTTATTCAATTTCCAATATCGGAAATGGTGAGTTTTCAAGAAATTAATAAACGTTTAGGACTTGATTATGAAACTAAAGTTGAATTACTTGAGGTTATAGATGCTAAAGATGTTCCTGTCGTTCAACATGCCCTTGAATTAAGAGACCAAGATAAGCTGTGGCATGTCATTAGAACGAGAACGAAAGATGACGCTGTGCATATTATGGATGAGGATTACTTTATATGTCAGGTTATTCCTCAACTCACCAAAGAACTCGCGGCTGAATCCATCTATAAATTTATTGAACAAGAAATGAATGTAGAAATCAGTTACTCGAACAAGTCTATTACATTTGAAGAGATGACGGAGAATGAAATATTATACTTTGGGAAGTTGAATCCGCCTTATACAGCAACAGTTAGAGGTACTGTGTATCTTAATAATGCAGAAAAATTTCAATATAATATTTCAAGACACATCGCGACGGAATTCAAGTTTGTAGATTTTTCTCGCAGAGTGATTCATAAAACACTTTGATTGAAGTAGTTTTTTCTTGCCAAATCGTAACATTTTGTTGTAGTATATATATTGCCGTGCTAAGTGGGGAGGTAGCGGTTCCCTGTACTTGAAATCCGCTTATGCAAGACTGAATTCCTTTGCCGCGGACATATTATTGTGAGGTCTGCCCTCAGCACGTGGTGTCTGAAGACGTCGGTCCTATGCAATACAAACCCATGAATCATGTCAGGTCCGGAAGGAAGCAGCATTAAGTGGATCATTGTATGTGCCGTAGGGTAGCCGAAGTTTAGCTAACGACTGAGGTAACGCTTGTGATGTTTGTTCAAAGCAAAGGTGCACGGTTTTAAATTTTATAAACTTATCAAATTATATATAAATTCAAAAGGGTGACCGCGGTCACCCTTTTTCTAATATCAGGGGGATATTTTATACATGACGCAATTACTAATTGGAACGATTATAGAATCGGAATATGAATTAGCTAAAGAAGTCGTTAAAGCAGCATTCGAAAATGAACGTTATTCTGATGGAACAGAACACGAATTAATCGGTAAAATACGAAAATCAATGAATTATAATGCAGAACTTGAAGTTGTAGCGAAGACAGAATCAGGCAAAGTTCTGGGGCATGCCATGATGTCAGAAGTGACCGTTAGTTCTGATGAAGAAGCGCATACAGTATTAGCGCTTGCGCCAGTTTCGGTTTTGCCAGAGTATCAAAATAAAGGAATAGGGAAAGCTTTAATAGAAGCTTTAGAATATAGAGCTTATGAAAATGGCTATGTCGGTGTAGTCGTACTAGGTCATGCAGCTTATTATCATAAATTAGGTTATCATGCAGCTTCAGAGTTTAATATATACCCACCATTTGAAGTGCCAGATGAGAATTTCATGTTTAAATATTTATGGGATCATCCAACAAAAGAAATTAAAGGCACTGTTCACTACCCAGAAGCTTTTGATAATTAATAATAGGGTGTACCTATTGATTCATGATATAATATAGCCAATATCTTATTAAATTTTGGAGGTGCCACTTTGAACTACCAGGCTTTGTATCGAATGTATAGACCACAATCATTTGCAGATGTTGTCGGTCAAAAACATGTCACAAAAACATTAAGAAACGCCATCCAAAAAGAAAAGCAATCACATGCTTACTTGTTTAATGGCCCACGTGGAACTGGTAAGACAAGTATTGCTAAAATCTTCGCTAAAGCAATTAACTGTACAGAGAATACGAATGGGGAACCTTGTAATGAATGCGCGATTTGTAAAGGCATTACACAAGGAACAAATTCAGATGTCATTGAAATTGATGCTGCCAGTAATAACGGTGTAGATGAAATACGTAATATTAGAGATAAAGTAAAATATGCACCAAGTGAATCTAAATTTAAAGTCTATATTATAGATGAAGTGCATATGCTGACAACAGGTGCTTTCAATGCACTTTTAAAGACACTTGAAGAACCACCAAGTCATGCTATTTTTATACTCGCAACTACTGAACCTCACAAGATACCACCTACTATTATATCTAGATGTCAGAGATTTGATTTTAAAGCCATCCATTCTGGTGAAATAGAAAGTAGACTCGCGTTTGTCGCAGATGAGCAGAACATTACCTACGAAGAAGAAGCTTTGGCATTTATTGCTCAAGTTTCAGAAGGTGGTATGCGAGATGCATTAAGTATCATGGACCAAGCAATCGCTTTTGGAGATGGGCACTTATCACTCGAACATGCTTTGAATGTAACGGGTAGTGTCGATAAAGCGGCTTTAAATGCTTTGTTTAATGACATGGTGGCTAAAGATATTAAACAAGCTTTTACTAGGTATCATGAATTTATATCTGCTGGTAAAGAAGTGAATAGACTTGTAAATGATATGATTTATTTCATAAGAGATTCAATTGTCGCTAAGACTACTGAACAAGTTGAAGACGACCACGCACTGAATCAAGTAGACTTAAATACAATGTACAAAATGATTGATTGTATTAATGACACATTAGTTTCAATGAGATTTGCAATTAACCAAAATGTTCATATAGAAATACTAATCGTTAAGTTAACAGAATTAATTGATCAGAATAATAGTGGACAAACAGCATCTGTCAGTTCAAACCAAAACGCTGGCTCTAGTGAAGTGATGGATAAAATTCAACAACTTGAAGCGACGATTCAGCAGCTAGCTCAAAACGGTGTAAGTCAAAAGGCTAAACCAGTTGAAAATAAACAAAATATCTCTCGTAAACAATCTAAGCATGTCTTCTCTATTCGACAAATCGAACGTGTGCTTAACCATGCTAACCGTGATGACTTGAATTTACTTAAGGAAAAATGGCAAGCAGTAATTGAATCGGTTAAAGAGAAAGAACAAAGAGCGCTAGTCAGTCTGCTCTTAAACTCGGAACCTGTTGCAGCAAGTGAAGATCATGTGCTCGTTAAATTTGACGAGGATATTCATTGTGAAATCGTGAATAAGAATGATGAAAAAAGAAATCATATCGAAGCGATTGTATGCGAGATCGTAAACAAGAATGTAAAAGTTGTTGGCGTACCAAATTCACAATGGTTACAAGTTCGTCAACAGTATATTCAATCTAAAAAAGCGAATACGGCTCAAGGTGAAGTTGAGCAAGAAGAAAAGCCGGAAGAAGCAGATGTTGTAAAAAAAGCTCAAGAGTTGTTTGGTGAAGATACCGTACATGTTACGGATGAGTAATACATGACATCGCCTCTAAAGGCATGTATAATAAATATGACAAAAATTAATAACCTTAAATGTATAAATTAGAAATTAGGAGGACGAAATTATGCGCGGTGGCGGAAATATGCAACAAATGATGAAACAAATGCAAAAAATGCAAAAGAAAATGGCTGAGGAACAAGAAAAGCTAAAAGAAGAAAGAATTGAAGGAACAGCTGGTGGCGGAATGGTTACAGTTGTTGTATCTGGTCATAAAGAAGTATTAGACGTTATCATTAAAGAAGATGTAGTAGACCCTGAAGATATTGAAATGCTACAAGATTTAGTATTAGCAGCAACAAATGACGCTTTATCTAAAGCAGATGATGTAACAGCAGATCGTTTAGGTAAACATACAAAAGGTCTAAACATTCCTGGAATGATGTAATGATGTTCTACCCAGAACCAATATCTAAACTCATCGATAGCTTTATGAAATTACCGGGAATAGGTCCGAAGACTGCACAACGTTTAGCTTTCCACGTATTAGATATGAAGGAAGACGACGTTGTACTTTTTGCCAAATCTCTTGTAGATGTTAAGAGAGAACTGACTTATTGTGAAACTTGCGGACACATTACGGATGTTTCGCCTTGTCATATATGCCAAGATAAACAAAGAGACCGTTCAGTTGTGTGTGTTGTTCAAGATTCTAAAGATGTCATAGCTATGGAAAAAATGCGTGAATATAAAGGGTTATACCATGTATTACATGGTGCGATATCTCCAATGGAAGGTATTGGACCTGAAGATATTAATATTCCTTCATTATTAGAACGATTGAAGAATGATGAAATCGAAGAAATTATATTAGCGACTAATCCTAATATAGAAGGTGAATCAACAGCAATGTATATATCTAGACTCGTTAAACCGATTGGTATTAAGACAACTAGACTAGCACATGGTCTACCAGTAGGTGGAGATTTAGAATACGCTGATGAAGTAACACTTTCGAAAGCTATAACTGGAAGAACAGAAATTTAATAATTATAATTGAGGCTGGGACAATGAAGAATGTCTCAGCCTCGCTTTCATTCAACTAATAATATAGAAAGAAGTGTAACTATGATAAAAGACACAGCATTAATATTAGAAGGTGGCGGAATGAGAAGTATGTACACAGCAGGTGTGCTAGATTTCTTCATTAAGAAAGATTTATATTTTAAATATAATATTGGCGTTTCTGCCGGCGCATCTATGGCTGCAAGTTATATATCTCGACAATTTAGACGCAATCATCGTGTCACAACTAAATACATTAAAGATAAGCGCTATATTTCGCTATCAAATTATGTAAAAAATAAAGAGATATTTGGTATGGACTTTGTGTATCATCATATACCAACTTACTTGGAACCTTTTGACTTTGAAAAGTTTGATCAAGCAGAGGAAGAGTTTGTTGTTGTAACGACAGATTGTGACACAGGAGAAGCGGTTTATTTCAATAAGAAAGAAACAGAAGGTTCTTTATTGACTGCTCTAGAGGCAACAAGTTCTTTACCAATGATGGCCAACCCAGTTCAATATAAAGGTCATACTTTATTAGATGGTGGTATCGTCAATCCTATTCCAATTGATAAAGCAATTGAAGAAGGGTATAAGAAAAATGTTTTGATTTTGACAAGACCGAAAGGCTATCGCAAAAAACAAAGTAAATTTTCAAAAGTATTCAGATTGAAAGCATATCCTAAAATAAATCACTTAATGGCAATTAGATATAAACATTATAATCAGACTTTAGAATGGATAGAAGCGGAAGAAGAGAAAGGTAATTTGTTTGTTATCAGACCTTCTGATTCATTATCTGTTGATAGAATCGAGAAAAACCCTAGAAAATTAGATGCTTTATACAAACAAGGATATAAAGATGCTGAAAAAATATACGATAAATTAAAAGAATATGTTGAGAATTAAGCTTATTTGAGAGTATTGAGTGTTTTGGTGTAATTTTTATGCTTGAGTAAAGGGTATTTAGCGTGTATAGTTATATCTTGTGAGCGAGAGATAAATAAAACATCAAAACACTTTGAAAATTAATTTTAAAAAGTTGTTGACTTCGAATTAAGAAGTGTGTATAATATTTTCTTGTGAGACAAAATGAACATTGAAAACTGAATGACAATATGTCAACGTTAATTCCAATAATTGAGTACTAAAAGTACTTCAGAGTGATTGGCTTAACCAATTAAAAATGAGCTTATCAAGCTTACTTCTTTTATGGAGAGTTTGATCCTGGCTCAGGATGAACGCTGGCGGCGTGCCTAATACATGCAAGTCG
>NZ_JAJNIU010000027.1:0-26922 GCF_022386355.1 Mammaliicoccus sp. L-M44
TCATCCTGAGCCAGGATCAAACTCTCCATAAAAGAAGTAAGCTTGATAAGCTCATTTTTGATTGGTTAAGCCAATCACTCTGAAGTACTTTTAGTACTCAATTATTGGAATTAACGTTGACATATTGTCATTCAGTTTTCAATGTTCATCTAATTTGCGTCTAAACAATATTGTACTAAAAACAATGTTTGTTTTCAACTAATTTTGTTAACTTATTTTTAACACGTTTATAAATATATAACATTTATTTCGTATTAACAAGAGTCAATTTTACACTTTCAAGAAAAAGTTTTGATAACTTTTTTCGTTGTTGTGCTGTCGTTTTCAGCGACTTTTATATAATATCAAGTGAGGTTTTAAAAGTCAACACTATTTAGCATCTTTTTTAACAAAAAATTAAAAAGCACAAGATTAAGGTGTAAATAGAATTTAATCTTGTGCTTTGTATCATTTCTTCAATGATTTACTGTCTTTATTCAACTTTGATATCTTGGCTTTTCTCTCTTCAAGAGACAACGCATTATATTTAGGTAATGTAATTAATTGATAAGCATTACATAATAATAATCCAAAGATTGTTAGATAAATCCAACTTGTATCTTCTACTCTTAAAAATGGTATAAGTTCAACTGTTGTCATAACAACCATGAAAAACATAGATGGAATCCATAAATTCTTTTTAGATTGTTTGTTTTTTATATTACTTGTAATGATTGCAAAAATAACGACAACGATTGGTAGCCAAATAAATGATATGATTTGATCTGTTCCACCAAATCTTAAAAATCTAAAATACACTAAATCAAATATAGCAAATACTGTTACAACGATTTGTACATGTGGCCATATCTTACCAAAGATACCTATGCCTAATTGATTAATGAATAAATAGATGAAATATGCAAGCTGACTAATAGTTGCTACAAGTAGTCCTACAACTAAGAACCATATTGAAGCTGCTACAAACTCACCTATTTCTCCAGCAAATAAATATTTCGTTACTTTATCATATCCAAAGATAAGTGACGCAATATATGTCACAACTACACCTATCAACAGTGTATTTCTGTAAAATTGAATTAAATATTTTAAAGTCACTTGCTTACCTCCGCACTAATCTTCATCTGTTATATTAATGATATTCTTAGCAATTTGACTATAAACTTTACCTAAATCTTCATGTTCTTTATAGATAGAAGGTGAAAAGTTATTTTCATCCCACTCAGGTTGACTTAATGGAAGCTCACCTAATAACGTCGTTTGAAGTTCCTGTGCTAATTTAGCACCGCCGCCTTTACCGAATACATATTCTTTATTTCCTGTTTCTTTACTTTGGAAATAAGACATATTTTCGATTACACCTAAAATAGAATGTTCAGTATGTTTAGCCATTGCACCAGCTCTTGCTGCAACAAATGCTGCAGTAGGATGAGGTGTCGTTACAATAATTTCTTTACTTGAAGGTAACATTGTATGTACATCTAAAGCTACATCACCAGTACCTGGTGGTAAATCAAGTATTAAGTAATCTAATTCTCCCCATTTAACTTCTGTAAAGAAACTTGTGATCATTTTTCCTAACATTGGACCTCTCCAAATGACAGGTGCATTTTCTTCAACGAAAAATGCCATAGAAATAACTTTAACGCCTTCACGCTCAACAGGAATAATTTGTTCGCCTTCTACTTCTGGCTTTTCTTGTATGCCCATCATATCTGGAACACTAAATCCATAAATATCAGCATCAACGAGTCCTACTTTTTTACCTTCTCTAGCAAGAGATACTGCTAAGTTAACGGCTACTGTTGATTTACCAACACCGCCTTTACCTGAGGCAACTGCAATAAATTCAACCGGATTATCTTTAGATAATAGCCCTTCTATCGTTTGTTCTTCCATTACACCTTTGAATTTTTCTAATGCTTCATCAGATAATTCATCAAATCTTATCCCTACAGTTTTCGCACCATTTTCTTTTAATAGATCTACAATTTCCATTTGTAAATCAAGTTGTGGTTGTCCGCCAAGTTTAGCTATCGCAACTTTGACACTCACATGTTCTTTTTCTTCTTTGATGCTAACTTCAACTATGCCGCCAGTTTCTTTAAGTGGTACATCTACAATTGGATCATGTAACGCTCCCACAAGTTCTTTAACCTGTTCTACTGATAACAAAATCTACGACTCCCCTTCTAAAATAATTATCTACTTATCATTATATTCAGTGTAACAAAAAATTTAAACATACAGGTAGTTTATTGTTTAAAAAAAGGGAGCGGGACAGAAATCTAATTTATATAAAAAGATTTCGTAGTCCCGCCCCGGCAAGGATGACTAGAGTTGAAAAAAGCTTGGTACAAGCGCATTTTCAATTCAGACATCTACTGCCAAGTTGTAAAAAGAGACTGAAACATTACATTATGTCTCAGTCTCTTTAAATCTTCTTATTTAGAATGGTTCGGTATTCTTGTATTACTATGTTTGTTTTCAGATTTAATAAATATAGATAATACAACTCCGAAAAATACAATAACAGTTAATACTAAGAAAGCTATATTAATACCGTGAATCATTGCTTCAGATTGTAATATCTTCGCAGTATTACCTGCATTGGCATGTTCTAATCGTGTCTTTGAAGGTTCAAAGTTCTTAGCACCAATCGACATAATCGTTACTAATATACCTGTACCAATTGAACCAGCGATTGTTCTTAATGTATTCATCATCGCTGTACCATGAGATAATACTTCGTTTGGAATCGCATTTAATCCTGCTGTATTAACAGGCATCATAATCATAGAGACACCAAACATTCTAATGGAATAAACAACAATTAAATAAAGTAGTGATGTACTATCATTTAAGAATGCAAGCATGAATGTTGTGACTGTAATGATTGTAAATCCGATGATTGCCAACCATTTCGCACCATATTTGTCGAATAAACGACCTGTTACAAGTGACATAACACCTGTAATGATTGCACCTGGTAATAACAGTAAACCAGAGATTAATGCTGAATATCCTCTTGCATCTTGCATATACATTGGCATTAATAAAGATGGTCCAATTAAAGATACCATTGAGAAAATACCTATGATTGTTGTTAATGTAAATGTTTTATACTTGAATACTCTAATATTCAATAATGGGGTTTCTAATTTTAACTGTCTTAATACGAAGATTACTAACGTTACGATACCTACAACTAATGTAACGATAACAATTGGTGATGTGAATCCTAGTGATCCTGCGCTACTGAATCCATATAATAAAGATCCGAAGCCTACTGTAGATAGAATAATAGATGGTACATCTAAGTGAACATCTTTTGGTTTAGAAATATTCGTTAAGTATTTCGCACCAAAAGCTAATGCTACAACCGCGAATGGAATGATTGTGTAGAATGGACTTCTCCAACTAAAGTTATCAACGAGATAACCAGATAACGTTGGACCTAATGCTGGGGCGAATGAGATAACGAGACCCGCCATACCCATCGCAAAACCACGTTTTTCTTTAGGGAATAAATTAAAGAGTACAAATTGCATAAGGGGCATCATAACACCAGCACCCATTGCTTGAAGTACTCTTGCTAACATTAATATTCCGAAGTTTGGCGATAAAGCGGCAACTAACGTACCGATTGTAAATGATAACATCGCCATTAAATAAAGTGGTCTTGTATTAAATTTATCCATTAAAAATGCTGTAGCCGGTATCATAACACCGTTGACTAACATAAATCCTGTCATTAACCATTGACCTTGGTTGGCATCGATTTTTAAATGTACCATGATTTCAGGTATTGCTGTATTTAATAAAGTTTGGTTTAAAATCGCCACAAAGGCACTTACTAACATTACAGCTACTACTAAATTTCTTTGACCTTTTGAAATGTCCTGAACATTCATGGTTTCAACTCCTTCCAAATATACCTTTGCTATTATGCACTATTTTATTTCGGAAATCAAAATAAATGTTTCATCGGTTTAAATTTTTGCTATCTGGATAGAAAATTTCAGTACATATATATAAAACAGTGATAATCACTAAAATGATCCAAAACTCAATTTTGATTTGTGAATAATATATATGTACTGTGAAATAAAACATAATCGTGCTAACAGTAATTGTTAATAAATGAAAAGTCATACCCTTGAAATACGGATTATCATTTAGTCTATTTTTAAATCTATCTAATAAAAATTCTATAGCGACAAGTGTAAAGTAGCCAAACAATATATAACTACCATAATAGAACAAGTTGTCTATCATACTTTTATTGTAGTTGAATTCTGCTAAGCCATAATAAATTAAAATTCTGCTTAATCCAAACATACCAAAAGAAAGTAGTACAATAAAAATTGCACCAGACAATGTGAAAATACTTATAATAATCAATATGGACAATAAATGAAAAATATCAAAACGCTTATTTTTTCTTTTCATACATTGTGACTCCCTCTAAATATGTTTTACCTTTAAAAACTTTTTCTACGCTTTTCTTTAAATACAATAGACCATACAATCGTCAATGTAACGACTACTAACATAATATACAACATAATATTTTGAACGCCATAACTTAAAAATGAAATGTTTAATACATATATTGAAGAAACAATTAACGATCCAGTTGTACTACCTATTGTCTTAAATAATGTATAAATCGACATCATGGAACCTAATTGGTGATGAGGTGCTTCTTCTTGAACAACGACAACATCTTTCGTATATACTGTACCAAATGATACACCCATTACAAAAACAGCAAATGGGATGATTACAATCCATTCAACGCCTGTTAATATAGCAAAGCTACCAACAAACATTGCCAAGAAAGCTAACATATAAATAAATTTCAATTTCAGTTGATCTAATCTACCAAGTACAAACGTGATAAACAACCAACCTACCGACATTGGAAAAATGATTAAACCACTTTGTAACGGTGTAAAGCCTTGTTCATTTTGTAAATAGATTGGCATAAAAATAGTGTAGCCCATCAACATTGTTGAATAAATCATATCTGTAAACAATACGAGAATGATTTTTCTATTAAATGCTTCAACAGGTACAAATGGATTTCGCATACGCGTCTCAACTCTGTAGAGTAATACGACAAATCCAACTAATAATATGAAGCAAATCACACGTACAATAAATGGTATATGTTCTGCAATAATTAGTAAAAAGCTTGCAACCACACCATAAAATATGAATAAGCCTTTATAATCTAATTTAGTTTTTTCTACTTTCTCTTGTTCGAAATTAAAATACTTAATAACCAACCACATAGATACTAAAGCTATAGGTACATTGATATAAAATAGAAAGCTCCAGTTTAAAGATTCTAATATTGCGCCACCTAACAGTGGTCCTACAATACTAGATATACCCCAAACACTTCCAACGATACCCATCACTTTATATCTTCTCGGAATTGGAAAAGCAAGTTTAGGTACAACTTGACCTAATGTCATCATGACACCTGCACCTAAACCTTGAACAATTCTAGAAATAATTAGCAATGGGAAACTATGTGTCATTTCACTTAACCCACAAAATACACTACCAATAATAAATACAGATATCCCTAGTAACACTACTAACTTAATATTAATTCTCTTTACAAGTTCACCAACGATTGGTGTCATAAACACAACCGCTATTAAATATACTGTAAAGATTAATGCAACTTCCGTATCAATATTAAAGTCTTTCTGCATTGTTGGTGTTGCTAAAGATACGATTGATGTTTCTATAGCACTCATAAACATAATAAGTACTAAAGCCAACACAATTCCTTTGTTCTTAGTCATAATTCACGCTCTTTCGTATACAATATTTCCGTTAACAATTGTTAATTTAGCTTGAATTTGTGCTAAATCTTGACAGTTAACCTTAAATGGATCTTGATCTAACACAGTGAAATCCGCTTCATATCCTACTTTAATTCTTCCAGTACGGTCAGTCGTTTGACCAATCTCACTCGCGAGTGTTGTATATAAACGTAAAGCATCGAATACAGATAGTGCTTCTTCAAAGAAATACGCACCTTCTTCACCATACGTTTGTCTATTAACTGCCGCATGAATACCTAGCATAGGATTCGGTGTTTCAATCGGTGCATCTGAACCGCCACCTATTATAATACCTAAGTCTAACATTGACTTGAATGGATATAAATATCTTGCTCTCTCTTTGCCTACTTTATCTTGAATCCACGGAAAATCACTTGTAATAAATTGTGGCTGAACGTCACAAATCACAGGTAACTTCGCAACACGTTGTAACAGTTCTTCATTTAATGTGCTAATATGAATTAATCTATCTCTAAGTCCGTTTGGTACAGGATATTTTTCTATTGCATCTAATACCATTTCACAAGCTTTGTCACCAATCATATGAACAGCTATCGCACCATTATATTTTCTAGCAATTTTTACTTTTTCTTCGAGTTCTTCTTGTGTATATATCGCAAGTCCATAATTCGTTCCAGTAGGGTCATTAGAATAAGGTTCTTTCAACAATGCTGTACTGCCTCCAAAAGCACCATCTGCATAAAATTTCATAGCATCAGGCTCTATCCATTTATCAACAAAAGTCGCCTGTTCTTCCATCATTTGTTCATAAACACTAAAGTGTCGTAACAATCGTACTCTAAATGGCTTTTGATCTTCCCCTGGTCCTACAACTGTTTTATAAGCATTTAAGACATCTTTATAATCTTCGTAGTAACCTAAATCTTCTGTATGCGATCCTGTTATACCATACTGATATAAATATGTAATCGCGTTATTTAAATGTTTAGTAAGAGACTGTTCATCTTCATTTGAAGCTAATTCTTCAAATGGTTCCATAGCTGTATCATATAACCAACCAGTCAGTTCACCTTCTTGTTTTTCATATGAACCACCGTCAGGATTTTCGACATCATTTGTCATACCTAAAATCTCTAATGCTTTCGAATTGACGATTGCTGCATGTCTACATACTCTTTTAACAATTACCGGATTATCTTTGCATAATTCATCTAAATCAAATTTATTAAGTCTAATACCATTTAATAAATTTTCGTCATACCCTTCAGCAACTAACCATTCACCTGGTTGTAATGTTTGGGCTTTTTGGCTAATTTTTTGTTTTACATTTTCGATATTTGTCTCACCATTTAAAATGACTGAAGATAACCAAACGCCAGTCCCCATAACATGAATATGTGTTTCAACAAATCCAGGAAACATCGTTCCACCTTTTAAATCGATTGTTTCATAATCCGTTGTTTGAATTTGGTTTAAATCTTCTTTTGATAAAACAGTTTCTATCAAACCATTTTCTACAATTACCCCTGCATATGTATCATCTGGTCTTTCCATCGTATATATTGTTCCGTTATGATATAACTTTTTCATCCGATTCAGCTCCCTTATACATTCAAGTTTATTCTAATTCTACATATTTAATAGTAAAAAAGACACCGATAAAATCGATGTCTCCTATTTTAATTTTATAAAGTTCATTTTTATTATATGACATGCTTAACGGCAGTAATTAATGCTTCCGTTCTTTCTTCACCAAAATATGCTTTATATCTATCATCCGCTTCATACATATTAATAATTTCTAAGTGTTTATCTTCTGTATAATTTGGCCAACTGAATGTTAACCATTCTCTGTGTAACTGAGTGACTTCTTCTTGTTTTTCTAATGTTGCACCTTGTTCTACAATGTTATCCAGTTTTTCTACGAGTTTCTTTTCAATTTGATTTTTACTTTTAATTTCATCTTTCGTCATATCTAGAAACCGATCATCAGTCTGGTCTATCTTATGGCCGCTTCTATCTTCTACTGTTTCTCCCTGAACCTCTTCATTAACATTTAGTTTGTCACGATCGAATGTTTCAAAATCTCTTTTTTCTGACATTATGATTTCCCCCTATTCATATCGTATAACATTTAATATTATCTATTTACCCGTTTTGCAAAAAAATAACAAAAAGAGCGGGATAGAAACCTCCATATCATAAAAAGATTTCATATCCCGCTCGCTATCTTTATTTCAATCGTCTTTGTTCACCTTTTTTAAGATGTTCATTAAACGTTTGTTTATTATTTCTGCGTTGGTGTTTAATTAGTAATATTAATGCATAAACTAATATTAAACCGAATATAAGTGAAACAATACCCATAAACTGCAAACCACTTTGTTTGCCGTCACTAAATACAAAGTAATAAAAGAAATAGCCTTGAATTAAAATAATAATTGTAAGAACCGTATAATACAAACGATAGTTCATCTTATCCTCCTACATAAAGTACATAATTGCTAGAAAATGAAAAATTGAAGCAATCAAAATGAAGAAGTGCCAAATCATATGGAAGTACTTTTTATCTTTTTGAGCATAGAACCATGCCCCTACTGTATAACTAAGACCTCCAAATAAAATAAACAACATAAATATTAACGATGTCTTATTGATAACTGTTGGTAACATGAGAACACCCATCCAACCCATGATTAAATACATCGCTAAACTTAATTTATGATTAACGTTCTTAGCTGTTGATTTATATACAATTCCCCAAATTGTAATACCCCATTGGACTGCCATAATAAGCCAACCTAACCAGCCGCCCACTAACGATAATGCAATCGGCGTATACGTTCCACAAATTGCGATATAAATCATACTATGATCAATAATTCTCATAATGTATTTCTGAGGTGATGAAGATGACATTGAGTGATAAATAGCAGATGATAAAAACATCAGCATAATACTTATAATATAAATAGATACACTCGTCGATTTAAGTGCGCCATCACTAATATAACTTTCTACTGCTGCGTATGGTAAGAAGAATAATAGAAAGAAAGCAGGGACACCATGTGATACTGCATTTCCAACTTCCTCACCGAAGGAAAGTGGCATAATATCTTTAAATGCTTCTTTAACTTTCCCATTTTTTCTATGATGAGACTTTGTATGATTGATTTGTTCCATTCATATCCCTCTTTTCATAATAGTTGATTGTTCTCTAAATCTCTTTGCGCTGTTTCAATACTGTCTTGTCCTTCTTTGTTCTTTAAAGGGCTAAATTCTTTCGTTCTATCTACTTGTAGAGTAGCAAATGATTCTGCATATTGGAAAATATCAAAATAAAACAATTCGAATTTCAATGACTCTTCTTCTACAACACTGAAGTCTTCATCTAATTGTTTTAACTTCTTAACTGCTAAATGATACGGTAATGGTTTAGAAGCCGCTTCTATAAGGAAATCTAATTTAAATACATGAATACCAATGTTAGCATTCTCTAGTTTATCTACATCATCTTCAGATAGCTCAGAATACTCTAATACACGCTTTTTACCATCTATTGATACAAGACGACCAACTTTTTCTCCGCTATGCGCTTTGATAGATTTAGTTGTCACGTCACTATTATGTTCTACTGTAAATCCAACAAATTCAGGATCCAACACTTTTACGAGCGCATTATCAATGTTGTTTAAGAATAAGTATTCCACGCCATTTTCTTTCATTTCAGCAAGTAACTTTGTCTTCTCTAGAGATTTGAATACACCACCATTACCATTAGGTGTACGCATCACTCTTCTATTTGTATCTAAAATTAATTGACCGTCCGTCGTTAAAGATACAATGTGGTCTTGCTTGAAGAAATGAATATAATTTTCATCATAATTAAAGTATTTATTTTCTAAGAAAAATGACAATGTATCTTTATGATTCACGTCACTTGTCATGATATACCAATGAATTGGTGTACCAACTTCTTCTGTTAATTGCTTTAATTGCTCTGCTTGTCTTTCAAATAAACTTTTGTTATTGAATGAGAATGTACCCTTTGGTCCTACATGACCTAATCTTGTACCTTGTCCACCAGCCATTAATAATACCGCAAATTTACCATCTTTAATCGCTTGTACACCAAGTGAACGGTAAGATTTCAGTTGTTCTTCTGAAAGTTGATCTTTAACTTCAAACTCAACTTGTTCTATATTATCTGCAACATCTATTGTCTTTCTATTTATGTATACATCTTGATATAGTTTATCTATTTCATCTAAATCTAATTGATTAATATCAGATTCTAATTGTTCTTTCTCGCTTTGGCTCATCACTTTAATATATTCTAAAATGTGATTTTGACCATGTTCTTTCAGGTTTGTTTCATCTAACATTATAATACCTCCGAAAATTTGACTCATTCTTATTATACGACTTTAGAACGATTTGTCTAAAAATATCATAAAAAATTTATAATTAAAATGATTATTTTAAAATTAAATGGGTATTTATAATAATGTGTTGCTTTAAGCACAAAATATTCCTATATATAATAGGCCAAGGAGGATTTTATTATGAGTTTAGGAGATAAGTTTAATGATTCAAAAGACAAAGCAGTTGAAAAAGGTAAGGATCATTTAGAAGAGAATAAAGACGAATATACTGAAAAAGGTAAAGACTTTGCTAAAGAAAAAGGCGAGGATTTAAAAGGTAAATTCGGAAAATAACATAATGTTTAATGAAAGCTAAGACACTACCTTTTGTCTTAGCTTCTTTTTTTATATAAACAATCGATAAATATCTTTCCACCATAAAATGACTGTGATAATGGTAAATGCAGATGATAAGCTTAAATCCATAACACCGCCAGTTCTAAATACAATGGGTAATTTAACTGAGACATTTAAAGGGTAAAATAGTTTAACCCCTCTTGGTGTTAACATATCTAAAATGATATGCGATAACATCCCCAATATAATCGAAACTAAATATGGTTCTGGTGCGGGTATTGTTCTCAATCCCCAAAATATTAAAAATAGAAATAATAATGAATGGGTAAACGTTCGGTGTCCAAAAATTAACCTAATAATAAAACTGATAGGAAATATTTTCTTACCTAGATTACTTTTGAAATGACAAATATCTGGGACCAAACTCGCTACACCACATAAGCTTACAATCGTAAATGATGTAAAAATATCTTCTCCATAATAAATACTTAATGATGACCCGATGAATATACCGCATGAAAGATGTGTTTTTCCTGTCATATTAATGTTTCCTCTTTTCAATTACTTTATTTTATTTTACCACAAAATACCGAACAAGTATACGAACACTTTGTGACTTTATAGTGATATACCTCACATAATTGCAATTCAAATGACAAAATTGTGAAAAGAATCACATAAGTATTGATTTGTTATTAATCCCTGTTAAACTATAGTTGTAAGTCATATTAAACATAACCCTATACCATTGTTGAAATAACCCCCTTATTTCACAATTAAAAAAACGTTCATCTAATTCGATGAACGTTTTTTTATTTAGCTTGCTTTATTTAATTGTGTTTCTTGTTGATGATCACTTTGAGTGGATTCATTGTTGCTTGATTGTTGAGAGCGATTTTGACTTTGCCCTTCACTATTTGTATTCTCATCTTGTTGATTCGTGTTTCGAGATGGATCTGCTTGATTATTATCCTCTTCGTATGGTTCATTACTTTGTTCATTTGATCCTTGATTTGAATCTTGGTTTGAATCTTCATTTGTATTTGAGTGATGTTGATCTTGATGACCTTGATTATTCTGATCGTTTTCTTTAGGTAATGTACAGCCATCATCATTACATAAATAACCATCACGAGATAAATTTTGCCAAGCTCTCGTAAATTCGATTGTATTTTCTGCTTTATCACATTCTGCTTGAGAGTTACCTTGATTTAATAAGCAATTTCTAGCTACTGTATAAGCTTCTGTATCAAAGTTTTCAGTTTCATTATGATTGTTCGGTTTAACACCATTTACATTTTCTTCTACTGGAATTTCATCTGTAGATTGTTGATTGTTATCATTATTATTTGTTTTTGATTTTTCTTCTTTAGTTTTAACATCTTCACCTGTCGATTCTGAAGTTGTTTTTTTCTCAGTAGTCGTTTCAGATGATTTTTCGTTATCATTATGTTCATTATTCTTAGAAGTTTGGTTGTCACATGCTACTAGAAATAATAAGCAAACTGTTAAGAGACCATAAATCCATTTCATAGAATCACTCCTCGGCCTTTTTGCTTTTTCTTTCTTACTATTCATTAAAGACACTTCTTTCTTATAAAATAATTAAGCATTTAATAAAACATAAGAATATCATACATGATAAACTAACATTAGTAAAAACTATTGTAACATGTAGGAGGTATTAAATATGTATAGAAATGTTAAAAAGGATGAGTGGACAGGTAGAACAGATAGCACAACATTGCGTTCTGCTTTTAGATTTCATCAAATCGTTGACTCAATTCATATTGAGAAAGAAGACATTACACCAAAGAAAGAATTCGAACATCAAGTTAATATGGCACTTATAGGTTTTGAATGCGATGAAGGTGTTTCTAGAAATAATGGTCGACCAGGTGCAGTAGACGGTCCTAAACATTTTAGAAAAGCTTTAAGTCCTTTACCAATACATAATGAGTACTTACATTTAACTGACTACGGAGATGTCATTTGCCACAAAAATAAAATGGAAGAAGCGCAATCAGAACTTGGAGATAAAATCTCAAACATATTATTGCATAATGACTTTACAGTTATTATCGGTGGTGGTCATGAAGTATTATATGGCCATTATTTAGGTGTAAGAAAAGCCAACAAAGACAAAAAAATTGGCATCATCAATATAGACGCACATTTTGATATGAGAGATTACGACGAAAAACCATCTTCTGGCACAATGTTTAAACAGATTTTAGATCAAGATGATCAAGTTGGTTATTTCGTACTAGGTATTCAGAAAAATGGTAATACAAAAGCACTCTTCGAAAGAGCTGATGAATACGGTGTCCAATACATTCGTGAAGATGAACTTCGTAGCCATTTATCGATAGAAACAATTACTTCTATTAATTCATTCATTGAAGGATATGATGAAATTCTCATTACATTATGTACAGATTCTATAGATGTAAGTTATGCACCTGCAGTAAGTGCACCTTGTATTATGGGATTACAACCTCAAATCGTTCAAACAATTTTACAATTAGTTACAAACTCAAACAAAAGTTCAAGCATTAGTATTGCTGAGCTATCACCAAGATTCGATATAGATAATCGAACTGCAAGATTACTTGCGAATATCGCATCGAATATTTATCACGATCAAGCAGAAGTCATTCAATCACAGTGGGAGTCCTAAATCATGTCAGAATTTAAAAAAGGTATTATATATGCAATATTTGCATATGTTATTTGGGGTGTCCTACCAATTTATTGGAACCTCGTAAGTGAAATTGGACCATTCGAAATTTTAGCACATCGTATTATATGGTCAGCAGTATTCATGTTATTACTGTTATTATTTACAAAACAATTTCCAATGTTCAAAGCAGCAACGATTAAGCTATTTAAACAAAAGAAAATGCTATTCGCTATTATCATCGCTGGTTATATAATTACAGTGAACTGGGGTACATTTATTTGGGCAGTTAATAACCACCATGTGCTACAAGCAAGTCTTGGTTATTACATCAATCCTTTAATGAGTATTTTCCTAGCCTTTATTTTCTTAGGCGAACGATTCTCAAAAGCTCAATGGGTAGCTATTCTATTAGCATTTGTTGGTGTTATTTATATGACTTTTCAAGTCGGAGAATTTCCGTTCGTATCAATATTACTCGCAACATCATTTGCGCTTTATGGATTGATCAAGAAAGTTGTAGATATCGATGCATTTAGTAGTATTACGATAGAATGTATCGTGACATTACCAGCAGCACTTATTTATATCTTCTACTTATCACAACACAACGCCATTACATTTGGTATGAACAGTTCAAGCGGATGGTTATTACTTTCTGGTGCTGTTACAGCTGTTCCACTTATTTTATTTAGTGCTGGCGCAAGAAGAATACCACTATCATTAACAGGCTTTATTCAATATATTGGTCCAACTATCATGTTCTTTATCGGTATATTCTTATTGAACGAACATTTCGATGTTGATCAATTTATTACATTCATATTTATCTGGGCAGGTATTATCATTTATAGTTACAGTAAATATGTAGAACTTAATCGCAATAGAAAAAAATTAACAAAAGAAGCTCGTTAACAATAAAAGGCTGAGACATTCATGGATGTCTCAGCCTTTATTCGTTAATATATATCGCCACAAGTTGTAGCTAATAATGCTTTAATTGTATGCATTCTATTTTCTGCTTGTTGGAATACTTTTGAATAATCTGATCTAAATACGTCATCTGTCACTTCCATACATGTTACACCAAACTTTTCGAAGCATAGCGCACCCATTTCAGTATTTAAATCATGAATAGCTGGTAAGCAATGTAAAAATAAAGTTTCATTTTTACCAGTTAAATTAATTAAGTTTTGATTTACTTGGTAATCTTTAAGTAATTCAAAGCGTTCTTCCAATTGTTGTTCCTCACCCATTGAACACCAAACATCTGTATATATGATATCACTGCCGTAAATACCTTCTTGGATATTATCTGTAATTAATATCTCACTTCCAGATTCTTTACTAAATGACAATGCCATATTTTGAACTTCTTCATTTGGTTGAAGTGATGATGGTGCAACAATATGAATATTCACACCTAAAATTGCACTCGTAACGAGCAATGAGTTCGCAACATTATTACGTCCATCTCCTATAAATGTCAAAGTCTTTCCTTCGTATGTACCAAAGTATTCTTTAATTGTCATAAAGTCCGCTAACATTTGTGTAGGATGCCACTCATTTGTTAAGCCATTCCAGACAGGTACGTTGGAATATTGAGCTAAGTCTTCTACTGTCTTTTGTTCAAATCCTCTAAAAGCAATACCATCAAACATTGATCCAAGTACGACTGCTGTATCTTCTACAGATTCTTTCTTACCTAGTTGTAAATCTTCTTTACCTAAATAAGACACACTTGCACCCATTTTAGTTGCAGCTACTGTGAAAGCTGAACGTGTTCTTGTTGATTGCTTTTCAAATAATAAAGCGATATGTTTCCCGTTTAAATAACGATGAGGGATCTGATGCTTTTCTTTGAATTTTAATTCCATTGCCAAATCAATAAGTGATTCTAATTCTGCTTTAGAAAAATCAACTTCTTTTAAAAAACTTGTCTTGTTTAATTCTTTTAACATAGATAACTTCGTCCCAATGAAACCAGCTCCTTATTTATTTATAAAGATAATATTACAGCATACGATTCTATTTGTAAATAGTTATTCAATATATTGCATAAAAATACTTTTATTAATTAGTATGACATAATAAACAAAAAATATAACACATTTTCTCGTTTTTCTATTGAAAACGGATACATAATACGTTATGATGTAGTCATCAAACAAAAGGATGTGTTTAGATATGGCAATGAGAGTATCAAAGGACAATAATCAAGTTCATATTCAATGGAGAGTAGCGGACATTACAATTCCAAATAATGAAATTAAAAACATTAAAGAGGATCAAGATATTCACGCTTTGTCTAATGAAGCCCAAGATCATATCGTAAGAATTGGCTCAACTTTTGGCAAAACAAATCGTGTGATTATCGAAACAAATGATAAAGAATACATTATTTATACACATGCTGATAAGAAAGTTTACAACGAGCTCACTAAAGAAGCTTAAGTTCAAACTTTCAGGCATTTTAAATAAACACCGCGAAGTCATATTACACTGACTTCGTGGTGTTATTTATATGGCATTTTCAAATTGAATTATTATGATACATTTTTAAAGCATGCTAACATATAAGAAAGGAGTGATGATCAATATGTTAAGAGACTTAAAAGGGCTCAATGCAGTCATTACAGGTGGCTCTAAAGGTATCGGTAAATCAATCGCGATTGCATTAGCTCATGAAGGCGTCAACGTCGCAATTGCAAGTAGAAATATTGATACTTTAAAAGCAACAGCCGATGAACTTAAACAATATGACGTCAAAGTATTTTATAAAGAAACCAATATTGCGCACCAAAAAGATGTGCAACGTTTCATAGAAGATTCATACCATGCATTAGGCTCTATAGATATCGTGATTAATAATGCAGGTATTATGAAGAATAATTCATTTTTAGAAGTAAGTGAATCTGAATTTGATCAATTATTTGAAACAAATGTTAAAGGTATATACTACGTCTTACAAGAAGCATTACCACATCTCGTAAGACAAAAAAGCGGAGATGTTATAAATATCGCTTCAATGTCTGGTTTAAAAGCCAGTGCAACAAGCAGTATCTATTCTGCTACTAAATATGCAGTAATTGGTATGACTGAAGGTATTATGCAAGAAATGAGAAAACATAATATTCGAGTATCATATTTAACCCCTTCTGCTGTATTAACAGATTTAATAGGAGAAACACAATTACAAGAAGATACGATGACGCATCCAGAAGATATAGCAGACGTAGTCGTATCACAACTGAAACTACAACCAAGAACATTTATGAAGACAGCACAAATCTGGGCTACTAATCCAACACCAAAAGAATAGGAGAGATCACTATGTATGTTGTAACAAATAGAATTAAAATGAAAAAAGGTTATGCAGAAAAATTAGCACCAATGTTTACTAAAGGTGGCGCATTGCAAGAAATGAAAGGTTTCATTAAAGTCGAAACTTGGAACATGCAAGACATTGATGACAATGACGAATTACATGTAAATATGTGGTGGGAAGAACTAGAAGACTTCGAAGCATGGAAAACGAGCGATGCATTTAAACAAGCACATAGTCGCGGCGGAGACAATAATAAAGACAAAGGCGAATCCCCAATGTTAGGATCTGAAATCGCAATCGCTAAAGTCGAAACAACAATCGATCCAAAATAATCGAAATATGGACAAACTGAACTTATACAGTTCAGTTTGTTTTTTGTTATGGGAGTGGAATGGGAAAGATGTGAGTTTATATGGTGCTTAAGCTATAATTTGGACAATCTCATGGCTTTACTCAGACATTAAGCCATGACTTGAGCTATCTCATGGTTTTACTCGATACTTAAGCCATGACTTGAGCTATCTCATGGTTTTACTCGATACTTAAGCCATGACTTGAACGATTTCTTGGCTTTACTCAGTACTTAAGCCAAGACTCAAAACCGCCTCATCTCCCCCAACCATTCCCAAACATACAAAAACGACAGGGGCACATCATGCCTCTGTCGTTATTTAAATTTAGAAGAATATATGAGCTAATATAACGATTATCGGTAGCGCTATAATTGTACGCATAATATATATCATAAATAGTTTCCCTAGGCTTACTGGTATTTTCGAACCGAGTATAACGCCCCCTACTTCTGATAAATATATTAATTGTGAAATACTTAAAGCACCTACGATAAATCTTGTCATATCACTTGGTACATTACTAATCAGTAATGATGGTAAGAACATATCAGCAAAACCGATTAATAATGTTTCAGACATTTCTTTTGCATATGGTATTTGCATTAATTCTAATAATGGTACAAATGGTGCGCCTAATATACTAAATGTTGGTGTATATTCAGCAACAATAGTTGCTAAAGTACCGATTGTCATAACCACTGGTAGTACTGCTAACCACATATCCAACACGGTCTTCACACCGTTAATAAAGAATTGTTTAAGGTTAGGTGATTTTACAGCTTTTTGAGTTGCTTGTTCAAATCCCCATGATATTGGATTATGTGTTTTAGGAATTGATTCATTTAATTGCTCAGTGCTTCCGTTTGAATACTTATCTGGAATTTGTTTAAGTGGCCAAATTCTAGGCATTATAAACGCTGCTACAACACAAGCTAAAATAACTGATAAATAAAATTTAAAGAAATAATCCATTAAGCCGATTGTTTGAGCAATGACAATTGCAAATGTGATAGATACAACAGAGAATGTTGTCGCAATGACAGTTGCTTCTCTACGTGTATAAAATCCTTGTTCATATTGTTGGCTTGTAATCATAACGCCTACAGTTCCATCACCAATAAATGATGCTAGATTATCAACAGTTGATCTACCAGGTAATTTAAATACAGGTCTCATAATTGGTGCAAACATTGGTCCTAAAAATTCTAATAAACCAAAGTCCATTAATAAGGGTAAGAACAAACCTGCAAAGAAAAATACGGCAAGTAATGTTGGTAATAAATCATTGTAAACCATTAATCCGGTATTTTCATTTACAACTACCCCTGGTCCGAAATCGAAATAAATAAATATTGCAAATATCGCACCTATTATTCTAATTACGACCCAAATCCAATTGACGTTAAATAATTCATTCGTTATAGATCTCTTAGTAGAAGTACTGAATATCGTAGAATAGATTAATGTCATTACTGCAGAGAAACTAATTAAAAGCATAATAATTAGTCCAGCATAGTCACCGATCCAATCTAAAGCTGTATTTGCAAGGTATGCAACAGGTAAACTTGTTTCCTTCTCCCCTTTATCATCAGTTACTGTTACAGGCACTAAAAATAAATATATTCCTAACAGTGATAATATAATAAACTTTAACCTTCCTACTAAAACGCTCGTCTCTTTCATACTTTCTCTCCTTTACGCAAGACTAACTATACACAATAATTAATAAATATTCAATGCTATTCATCTCTAATTTTATTATATATTTTTATGTAAGCGCTGTCATTATTTTTAGTAAAAATAAAAGAATTATTAATCATAATATACCAATGTATTTATTATATTTTTTCTTTAAAAATTTTAAATTTTCAAACTTCTATTTATTATCCGTATAATATATAGATCAATTCCAATTAATTCTTTCAATTTATACCTTAAAAACACCTTACATTTCTGATTGTTCGGGTATTAAATTTTATCTGTATTTTTACAAATCACACTGTTATAATCATGATTATATGTCAAAGAGAAGGAGTTATATGATGTCGAAACCTCGATTAATTACATTTATGTTAAGCGTATTTGTTGTGGGAATGGTTGAATTAATGATTGCAGGTATACTTACTTTAATGAGTAAAGATTTGAATGTATCAGAAGCAATTGTAGGACAACTTGTAACAGTTTATGCATTAACATTCGCAATTAGCGGACCCATACTTGTTAAACTGACTAAGAATGTCTCACCAAAGACTGTATTATTAGTAAGTATGATTATATTTATTTTAGGAAATGGGATTATTGCGATTTCACCTAACTTTACAATACTTGTAATAGGTCGAATATTATCTTCAGCTGCTGCAGCAATTATTGTCGTGAAGATCTTATCTTTAACTGTTGTGTATTCAAAACCAAGCGAACGCGGGAAAATGATTGGTTTAGTTTATACTGGTTTCAGTGCAGCGAATGTACTTGGTGTTCCTCTAGGTACTAAAATAGGAGACTTAGTAGGTTGGAGAATGTCATTTGTGTTTATTTCTACAGTTGGTATTATTGCGCTTATACTTATTATTTTTAATGTCGCAAGCAATAAAATTGATACGCTAGAATCTTCTAGTCAAAGTCAAGATTACAAAGTCATTCATCCTTTAGAAATTGTAAAATATTTAAGCATTACTTTCCTTATATTAGCGGCAAATTATGTTGTCGTAACGTATATTAGCCCATTATTATCTGTGTATGGATATGATTTAAATATTGTATCACTCGTACTACTTGTTGCAGGTATCGGTGCAATTATTGGTACTTCATTAGGTGGATATATTACAGATGCATTAGGTAGTAAAAAGTGGCTATTAATTTCATTAAGTACTTATACAGTACTCATGCTTGTATTTGAACAATTCTTACCGATACTTGTTATTACATTAATTGGTGTATTTGCTTGGAATATTGTCCAATGGGGATCAAATCCACCTATCCAAATCGGTATTATCTCTCAAATTGAAGGAGATACAAGTGCAGCAATGAGTTGGAACATGTCTAGTTTAAATGCAGGAATAGGTGCTGGTTCATTATTAGGTGGGATATTCGTATCATACTTTAATGTCGTATCTAGTTTATATGTAGCAGGTGCATTAAGCTTTATTGCATTCCTAATTTGTTTAACAATTAAGAAACAACCAAAGACACAAAAAGCATAAAAAAAGCGAGTGAGATATAATATCTCACTCGTCTTTTTTATAAATTATTGTAATTCTTTATTGCTTTTTGATTGGCCTTCTTCATCTGATGATGAATTTTTTTGTTCGTATTCTTTTCTACTCATTACATCATCAACGTGCATATTTACTTCAACAACTTCAAGTCCAGTCATATGTTTAACTTGTTCTTTAACTAAATCTGCAACTTTTTTGAAGATTTTAGGAGCTGATTCGCCATATTCTAAAATTACTTTTAAATCTACAGCTGCTTGTTTTTCTCCTACTTCAACAGAAACCCCTTGAGTTACGTTATTTCCAGATGTGAAACGGTCAGTTAAGCTAGAAGCAAAGCCGCCTTTCATATCTAAAATACCTCTAACTTCTCTTGCAGCAATTCCAGCAATTTTTTCTACTACTTCATCTGAAAATGATAATGTATTTGAAAATTGTTGCTCTTGAGCTTGAGCTTGTTGTTGTTGTTGTTGAGCTTCACGCTCTTGTTCGTTTACCCCTGTTTGTTCATTGTAACTACTTTTTGCTTTGTTGTTATCTACGTTTGCCATAACAGATTCTCTCCCTTTAATTTATAATTTGTTTGTTTGCATTATTTATATTGTAAGCAGTCTAACTTATTCTATTTAAGAAATTTAAGAACTGCTGTGTACAATCCTTAATATACCCCAATCCTACACCTATTAAACATAGGACTAGGATTAAAACTGTTTTCCAAAAACCAATAGTTAAAAATAGTACTGCTAATATTAACATTGCGATAAAACCAATAATTCTCCATTTATATTCTTTAATAAAATTAATGAATTGATTTGGATCTTGATTTTCATTTGGCATAATCGGAACCTCCTATCCTTAGTCTTATAAAACTCTTGTGTCACTCGATTTTTGATCTCTGACATTAATCTCGATATTTTTTACAGGTATTTCTGAGAAATGCTCAACATTTTGTTTGATATCTGATTTAATTCGATCTGTTAATGTTTGAATTTGACCTGTATCTGAAACAACAAAGAAATCAGCTTTGATTGTTGCATAAGATTTATTTTTCTTATTATACAGTTTCGCAATAACATTAGGTTGACGTACTTCATCGTATTTTTGAATAGTACGATAAATACATTTTTCAACTGAATTTCTCGTAATATAAATGTGACCATCCTCATAGTCACGATGTAAACCTGGCTTTTTATGTGTTGGTTTAAATGTTGCAAAGAACATCAATATACCAAAGAATATTAATACGCCTGCACAAGCAATCAACGTTGGTTCAAACCAATTATATTTTAATAATTCTTGTTGATAGCTCTTAATTTGGCTAATATCCAAGTACATAAAAAGAAGAGTGCCTACAACTACTATTATGAATAAGCCTAGGAAAAAATTCTTTAATCTTCTCACTGGCAACTGCACCTCCTATGTAAAGTTCTATTACTACTCCTTGTTATACCCCTAAAATGATTTTGAAAACAAAATTTTATATTTTATGTATACTTTTTAGGAAAATTTTAATAAATCTTAGAATATGTCGTGATTAAAAGCACGAAAAAACTCTCTTTCAATATAGAAAGAGAGTTCATGATTATATATGCGTTGATTTTTGCATTAAGTATAAGAAATACGGCGCACCAACTATTGCAACGATAATACCTGCTGGAAGTCCGTTAGGTTCTAATACAATTTTACCGATTGTATCTGCTACAACAAGTAAAATCGCACCATTTAACACTGCAATTGGTAAGTATAATTGATGTCTAGGTCCAACAATACTTCTTGCGATATGTGGTCCCATTAAGCCAACGAAACCAATTCCGCCTGCTACTGAAACTGCAGCTGAAGATAATACTACAGCTAAGAATACGAGTAGAATTCTTTCTCTATTATTATTAATACCGAAAGAAACGGAAATTTGTTCATTCGTACTTAATACATTTAATACATTTGCTTTATAGAACAAGAATGGCATAACAATCGCCAACCATGGGATAAATGCGAACACGAATGGCCATTCATCTCCCCATATGTTACCTGCGAACCATCTTGCGATAAATTCCATTTGATCTTGATCAAACGTAGACATAATTGTTATAGATGCTCCACTCAGAGCAGTAGATAAACCTACACCTATTAAGACCATTCTTACAGGGTTTATACCTTCTCCACGTTTATGACTGAATATGAAAATAACCATTGCAGTTGCTAAACCACCAAGCATACTTACAAGTGGTAATACATATACAAAATCTCCTGCTTTTATCGTACCAACAACAAGAAATAGCGTAATCATAAATCCGCTTCCTGCATTAATACCAAGAATACCTGGTTCTGCTAAAGGATTCTTCGTAATACTTTGAAGAATTGCACCACTCAATGCTAAACTTGCACCGGCAAGTATTGTGATGAGCATTCTAGGCATTCTAAATTCAAATAATACCATTGTATCTAGCTCATTACCTTGTCCAAATATCGTCTTGAAAAATTGCGTAAAGGACATATTAAATTCACCAGTTGTCATGGCAAATTCCATTGAAGCAATAAGTGCGATAACTAATATAACAAATGTAATGCGTTGTTTTTTAATAACCTTAGGATGTATCATAGTATTTTACCGTCCCTTCTAACAAGATAAAGGAAGAACGGCACACCGATAATTGAGATAACAGCTCCAATTGGTGCTTCTCCTAACATTCTTGCAATCATATCTGCAAATAACAGAATAAAACCACCAAGTACTGCTGATAAAGGTATTACACGCTTATAATCTGTTCCAATCATAAATCGAACAATATGTGGCACCATTAAGCCAACAAATGCGATTTGTCCAACGATTGAAACTGCTATACCTGCTAAGAACATTGTAGCAATTAAACTTGTGTATCTTACAAATGTACTATTTTGGCCTAATCCTTTAGAAAGTGTATCACCTAAACTAAGTATAGTAAGTTGTCTACTCATAAAAATAAGAATAACTAAAATCACAATTACAACTGGTGTAGAGATCATAAGTTGTTTCCAAGTTGTACCACTTACACCACCAACACTCCAGAATGTTAATGTTTGATTTAATCTAAATATTAAAGCAATTCCTTCACTTGCAGCTGTTAAAAGCGCAGATACTGCAGCACCCGCAAGTACTAACCTCATCGGGCTGAATCCACCTCGTTTAGATGAGCCTACACTCATAACGAGTATCCCACCTATAGCTGCACCTACAAATCCTGCAAGCATTAATGTGAAATAGCCTGCATTAGGTATAACGGCTAAAGTTAACGCAAGCATCATACTCGCACCAGCATTAAGACCTAATAAACCAGGGTCAGCTAAGCCATTACGTGTAACGCCTTGCATGACAGCACCAGATACAGCAAGTGCCATACCAACAATAACAGCACCTATTTCTCTTGGAATTCTTATTTCTCTTAATATATTATGTTCTTCTATTTTAGGATTATAATGAAAAATCGCATCATAAACCATTTGAATCGAAGTCGTTTTTGCACCAAATAAAAATGACAGAAGTAAAACAGCTACAAGTAAAATGATTGTAACTGTTAATATAATTGGATAGCGATTAGCTTTTAATGTTTTAGTCTGAGTCATTGGGTTGCCATCCTTTTATAACTTTGTATAGTGCTTACATAATAAATTATATGTTACAAGCATTGGTTTTCCAGTACGTGGATCTGTAGAAAGCTCTGCATCAATATTAAAGACTTCTTCCAATATTTCATTTGTTAGAACTTCTTCAGTTTGACCTTGTGCAACAATTTTACCAGACTTCATAGCAATTAAATGATCTGAGAAACGGATTGCTTGGTTAATATCATGTAAGACCATAATAATCGTACAACCTTGTTCTCTATTTAATTCCTGTACAAGTTCTAAAATTTCTAATTGGTGTGAAATATCTAAATAAGTAGTTGGTTCGTCTAAGAAAATGATGTCTGTTTTTTGAGCGAGCGCCATCGCAATCCAAACACGTTGTCTTTGACCACCACTTAAATCGTTAATCGATCTATATTTAAATTCATGCGTACCTGTTACATTTAAAGCCCATTCAATTTCCTCTTTATCTTGTTTAGATAATCTACCAAAACCTTTTTGATGAGGAAATCTACCATAAGATACGAGTTCTCCAACTGTTAATCCATCTGCAACATCAGGAGATTGGGGCAAAATAGCAATCTTTTTAGCTATTTCTTTAGTTGAAGTTGAATGCAAATTCTTACCGTCTAATAATACTTGACCTGTTTGTACATTTAAAATACGGCTTAAAGCTTTTAATAAAGTAGACTTACCGCAACCATTTGGTCCGATGATAGAAGTCACTTTGCCATCTGGTACTTCAAGGTTCAATTCATTAACTATTAATTTGTCTCCATAACCTATTGAAATAGCTTCTCCCGTTAAACGATTCATAAAGAACCCTCTTTCCATTAAAATAAACTCTATTTATATGATATTTTCATTAATTGTATATATTTGTAAATGATAATCATTATCATCATTCACATTCATGTATTATAGCATTTAATAGTAGCTTTTTCTATCATTTTCTGAATATTTTCGTATTCCGTTCACAAAAAGAGGTTGGCACAATTAACGTGTACCAACCCCTTAAACATTATTATTCATCTACTAAAAAGCCATTTCCAAGAACGTCTCTTACGTCATGGACAACGACAAATGCATTTTCATCGAATTTTCGAATCATGCGTTTTGTTCTAGAAAGTTGTGTCTTCGCAATAACTACATATAAGACATCTGTGTCTTTCTTAGAATAATAGCCTCTACCATTTAGAATCGTACAACCACGACCAATTTGTTCATCAATCATTTTAGCGATTTGATCGGGATTTTGAGAAATAATTGTAACGGCTTTTTTAGGATTGAGACCTTCAATTACAAAGTCCATCACTTTTGTTCCTACATATAATGAAATCACTGTAAGTAACGCTTTTTCTAAAGGCATTACAGTAAGTGAGAACATCACGACGATAAGGTCAAAGAATAGTAGAGCATATGATGTATTTACGTCTAAATATTTATGCGCTATTCGGGCAAGAATCGTCGTACCAGCAGTCGTACCACCAGACAATACAATGAGTCCTATACCTAGACCAACCATGAAACCACCAAAGATTGTGTTAATTAAAATCTCATTCGTATGCACAACCCAAGATTCAGTCAGACCTAGAAATACAGAAATAGCAATAACCGCTATTATCGTATATACAGTACTTCTCTTGCTTAAAAATTTATAACCTAACGCAATTAAAATAGCATTTAAAATAAACGTAGACCATGCAGGTGAAATATCGAATGCATAAAGTAAGATTAAAGAAACCCCAGTTACGCCACCTTCACCTAAATTAGCAGAAATGATAAAGGCATTAACACCTGTAGCAAAAATAAAAGATCCTGCCAAAATTAATATCATATCTCGTAAAATTCTATTTTTCATGACCTTACCTCCTCTATATTTTTTAACAGACATATAGATACTACCACAATCCTCAAATCCCCTCAACATGCCGATTTTAAATAGAAGACGAATCATATAATGGATGTGGAATGATGATGTGAAAAAAGTGGTTTGAATTGAAGGAAGTGATGGAGGTGCGAGAAATAGCTGATGTGAACCCAAATATTTGACCTAAACAAATCAAATTATTGGGGTGCATTTTTATGAGGAAAAAATATGAATTCAAATTCAAACTAAAACTTGTAAAGGAATATTTAGAAGGACATCAAAGTTATAGAACAATTGCTTTAAAATATGGGGTTTCAAGTTGGTCTGTCCTTCGGATATGGGTCAATCAATATAAAGAGTTCGGAGAAGAAGGTTTAGAATTAAAAAGTAGAAATACTGTTTATAATAGCGAATTTAAATTATCTGTTTTAAAATTTAGACAAGATAATATGCTGTCTTATCAAGATACTGCGAATCACTTTAGGATTATTAATCCTATTATCATTGCCAATTGGCAACGTAAGTTTGATGAAAAGTGTCGTCTTGATATAGATAATAAACAAAAAGGACGATCTCACAATATGACTAAAAAACGAGCTAAATCAGATAATAAAAATTTACCTTTAAATGAAAATGAACGTGAAGAACTTGAAAGACTTAGAAATGAAGTCGAGACGTTAAAGGCAGGTATAGCTTATCAAAAAAAGTTACAGGCCTTGACCGACATTTACGGAAGCAAAAATCAGAAATAGTAAAGGTCATTAAGGAACTAAATGAAACATATAATATACGATTAAGTATCTTATTTAAAGTAGCTCAAATAGCTAAATCAGTATACTATTATTGGATAAATCAATTTAGTAAACCTAATAAAGATGAAACATTGATTCAACTAATAAAAGAAATATGTGAGGAATCAAATCATACCTATGGTTATCGTCGTATTACACAAGCACTAAGAAATAGAGGTCTTATTGTAAATCATAAAAAAGTACTAAGAATCATGAAAGAACATAATCTAACTTGTACAAAGTTCACGCATAGAGGTCGTAAGTATCGTTCCTTTAAAGGTAAAGTTGGTAAAGTAGCTCAAAACATATTAAATCGTAGATTTAAAACAAATCTTCCATTTCAAAAAGTCGTGACAGATATTACAGAGTTCAAATTAATGAATGATCAAAAATTATATTTATCACCTTTTATGGATTTATATAGTTCAGAGATTATCAGTTTCAAAATCTCAAGTCGTCCTACATTAGATATAGTGATCAATCCACTAAAAGAAATGATAGAGAGTCGTCCAAACCTAGATCACCGTTTAACAATA